>JAEXTE010000184.1 GCA_023453655.1 Pseudomonadota bacterium | reverse complement strand
GCGCTGCTGGCCGCGCTGGCCGACGACGTGATCGACGTGCTGGCCACCGACCACGCGCCGCATACCTGGGAGGAGAAGCAGAAGCCCTACGTGCGCGCGCCCAGTGGCCTGCCGCTGGTGCAGTTCGCCCTGGTCGCGGCGCTCGAATGCGTGCACGAGGGTCATTTCGACACCGCGCGCGTGGTGCAGAAGTTCGCCCACGCCCCGGCGCAGCTGTTCGACGTGAAGGAGCGCGGCTTCCTGCGCGAGGGCTACTACGCCGACCTGGTGCTGGTCGAGGACACGCCCTTCACCGTGCGCCGCGAGCAGGTGCTGTCCAAGTGCGGCTGGTCGCCCTTCGAGGGCACCACCTTCCGTTCGCGCATCGCCTCGACTTGGGTCAACGGCATGTTGGCCTGGAATGGAGAGGCGCTGGAAGGGACCGCGCAGGGCCGCCGCCTGGAATTCGACCGCTGATGCGCCGCCTGTCGTGGTGCCTGGCCGCGCTGCTGTGCGCGGCGGGCCTGGCGGTGGCGCAGGCGCCAGGCGACAGCCGCGTGGTGTTTCCGCCACGCGTTCAGCAGGGCGCGATGGTGATCGGCAAGGTGCCGCCGGGCAGCGTGGTGGAGTATGCGGGACGCCGGCTGCGCACCACCGGCTACGGCAGCGTGGTGTTTGGCGTCGGCCGCGACGAACGCGGTCCGCTGCAGGTGCAGGTGACCCGCCCCGACGGCAGCCGCGAACGCGCCAGCATCGTCGTGGACGCGCGCGACTGGCCGGTGCAGCGCGTCAACGGGGTGCCGCCCAGGACGGTGGACCCGCCGCCCGCGATCGCCGAACGCATCCGCCGCGAACAGGCCCGCGTGGCCGAGGCGCGGGTGCGCGACGATGCGCGCGCCGATTTCGCCAAACCGTTCCTGCGTCCGGTCGAAGGCCGGATCAGCGGGCGCTTCGGCCGCGCCCGCGTCTACAACGGCAAGGCCGGCGCGCCGCACTCGGGCATGGACATCGCCGCGCCCGCCGGCACGCCGGTGCGCGCGCCTGCGGCGGGGATCGTCACCTTCGCCGACCCGGACCTCTATCTCACCGGCGGCACCCTGCTGATCGACCACGGCCACGGCATCAGCAGCAACTTCCTGCATCTGTCGCGTATCGACGTGCAGGTCGGCGACCGGGTCGAACAGGGCCAGGCGATCGCCGCGGTAGGTTCGACGGGCCGGTCGACCGGGCCGCACCTGCACTGGGGGATGAGCTGGTTCGACGTCCGGATCGATCCGCAGCTGGTGCTCGAACGCGGCAACTGACCGCTTGCCCCGACGCTGTTCCGCAAGTGCGTCGCTGGCGACCCGTTCCATCGGAACGGAGCTGAGGCAGCGGCTGGCACGTTGTTCGAGCGCGGAACGGACCGTCCGCCGGGGATTGCGCCCGATGCACGAAACGAAGCGATGCACTGGTCCCCGACGAATCCGGGACGAACGTCGGGAGCGCCCTAGCCAGCCGTCCTGCCGGCGCGCTGCATCAGCCGTCCCAGCAGCGACAGGCTCGGCGAGGCTGCGAGGTCCTGCGGCGACACCAGGCGCGGATTGGGGTTGGGCACCACGGTGTCGTCCCCATCAGGCATGACCGCTTCCCCGGCTGCTGCGACGGCCGCCAGCCCGGCCTGGCCGAGCACCCTCTGCCGGGCCGACTCCAGTTCTTCATCGCCGATCTCGGGCACCACGTCGATCTGGGCGTGCAGCGCATCCAGTTCGCCGCTGCGCAGGGCGTTGAGCCGCAGCCTGGCCGGCTGCAGGCGCGCCTGGCCTTCGGGATGGAGCAGCGGCCACATCTCGTCGAACAGGGCCTTCCAGTCGATGTCGGGGAACGGCGCGGTGCCGCGCGGCCCCACCACGATCACCGGCGCCAGTCGGCCCTCCGGCGCCGCCGCGCACTCGGCATAGGCGCGGTAGACCACCTCGCTGCAGACCATGCGGCCGGTGTCCTGCGGCAGGGCATGGTCGAGCGCCACGCGCACCAGCAGGCGTCCCCAGGGATGCGCGGGCCACTTGCCGCGCACGGCCATGATCGCGCCGAACAGCGCGAGCTGGTCGATCGGGTACGGCGTGCCGAGCAGGGCGACCGCCTTCGCCAGGACGGCGGCGCCGTCGGCCGGATCGAGCGGACCCTGCGGCGCGTGCATCCGCATCGCGTCGATGTAGTGGTAGTTGGCCTGGTCGGCCAGGCGCGTGGCGAGCGGATAGCGGCGCACGCCGGCGGTCGCGGCCTCGATCAGGTCGCCCCCGTCCGCCACCAGCGCGGCATGGCTGTAGGGCCCGTCGCTGGCCCAGGCGATCAGCTCCGACAAGGGGCCCTCCCCCAGCATCAGCAGGACGTCGCCGGTCCGCAGGGCGTCGGCGGGCAGCAGGGGCGAGGTGGCGGGATCGGCTGGCGTGTCCAAGGCGGGTCCTTGTCGGTCAGGTGGTCCAGAGCCCTTCGGGTGGAGCGGCCGCGGTCGCACGGTCGCGACCGGCCGACTTGCTGGCGTACAGCGCGGTATCGGCGCGCTCGAACAGGCTCGACATGGATTCGCCCGGGCCCAGTTCGGCGACGCCGATGCTCAGCGTGACCGGGATGCTGGCGTCGGGCATCGACAGCGGCCGGCAGTTCACCGAGACGCGCATGCGTTCGGCGATCCGACCGGCCGAGCGGGCATCGTGCCCCGGCAGCACCACCAGGAATTCGTCGCCGCCATAGCGGCCCAGCCCGTCCTGGCGACGCAGCTGGTTGCGCAGCCGCCAGGAGACGATGCGCAGGCACTGGTCGCCGATGCTGTGGCCGTGGCGGTCGTTGATTTCCTTGAACCGGTCCACGTCGACGAAGGCGATCGACAGAGGCTCGTCGCGGGCGCGGGCGCGCTCGACGGCCTGGAACAGGCGTTCCTCGATACCGTGGCGGTTGAAGGTCTTGGTGACCGGATCGATGGTGGCCTGGCGACTGGCGTGGTCGCGATCGCGGCGCAGCTGCAGCAGCTTGTCCGACAGGCCCAGCGCCAGCAGCAGGCTGGCGAGCGCGAACGCCCCGGCCAGCCCCTGGCCGAGCCAGCTGGGCCCGTCCCACAGCCCCATCATGTGCGCCGCGGCCAGCACGCAGAACACCATCAGCGCGCTCCAGGAGACCAGCACCACGCGCGCCGCGCGCTCGCCGCGCAGCGCCAGCCAGCCGCTGGCCAGCAGCAGCACCAGCGCCGAGTACAGCAGCGCGAGGTTGCCGACCCTGGCCGGCAGCGGCCCGCTGCCCAGCGAGAGCATCACGCCCAGCACGGCGATCGCGGTGCCCGCGTGCAGCAGCCGGTCGAACAGCGGCGACTTGCGCCGCAGGTCGAGGTAGCTGCCCTGGAACAGGTTGCTGAACATCACGCCCAGGCAGGCGATGATGCGGTTGGCCTGCGGGCCGCTGCCGAACAGCGTTTCGGCCCCCGGCATCCAGCGCAGGTCGCCGCTGATCGACGCGAGGTAGCCGATGGCGCAGACCAGCATCGCGCTGAAATAGCCGTAGCTGCGCTCGCCGGTCCCGCCCCAGAACGCCAGCCCCAGGATCGCCAGGACCGCCAGGCAGGTCAGGACCAGGCTGCGCCAGGCCATGAATACCATGTCCTCGCGATGGACCTGGTCGAGCGGTTCCACCGACAGCGGCGAGGCCATGGTCGATCGGTACTCCACCCGCAGCCAGACCGCCTGTCCCGCGGGAATGCCCCCGGGCAGCGCGATCACCAGCGCGCGATGCGAATAGCGGTCGTCGGCGTGTTCGCCGTAGAGCGAATGCCGGGTTGGCGCCCGCGCGCCCGGCGGCCAGGCCTCGACCCGGTACAGGAACGGCGAGCGCATCACCAGCTGCGGGGCGTCGTCGGCCGGAACCGGCTGCCTGGCCTCGATCCGCCACCACTGCGCCTCGCGCCCGGGCTGGCGGAGCATCGGCTGCGGCTCGGGCGGCAGCAGCCGCGCATCGTGCAGGCCGGCCAGCACCTCGGCCGCGGGCGGATCGTCGCGCAACTCGCGCACGACCAGTTCTGCCGCGGCCGCCAGAGACGGACACAGCAACAGCAGGCACAGCATCCAGCTGCGCCACCTCCGATGAAACCCCGGATCCCCCATGGCGCGATCCTAGCCCAACGCCGCGGCGAAGGGCATCGGTTTGCGCCGCTTCAGCGCCCGGAGCTGACCCGGGCCACGGCGTCGTGGGCGTGAAGACTCTCGAAATGCGAGACGGTCGCATCGAAGCGCTCGATCCGCGCATCGGCCTGCAGCGCCGCGGCAACGCGGCGGGCGGCGTCTTCGCAGAACATCAGGTTGGCGGCGTTGAGCGCGGCGAAGGCCTGCTCGTCCTCGCGCTTGACCGCGGTCTGCACCGGCGTGCCCAGCGCAGCCTCGATCGCGTCGACCAGTTCGGCCAGCGGGACCGCGTCGAACGCCGGACGCAGGCGCAGGCGGATGTCCGCGCGGCTGCGCTGCGCGTGCGGCGTGGCGGCCAGCCCGCGCGGCGAGGCCAGCCAGTCGTGCACGGTCATCGTCGTGAGCGGCGAGGAGCCCGCGAAATCCTCGGCGAAGCGCTGCGCGTTCAGCTGCCGCGACAGCGCCGCCGATGCCGGGCAGGTACTGGAATATTCAACCGAGAACGCCAGGTCCAGCGAGAGATGCCCATCGTCCAGCTCCGCCGCCAGCTCGACCGGATAGGTCTTCCAGCCGCTGTAGCCGCTGGCCAGGGCCGGGCGGCGCAGCAGGTGGCCGTAGCGGACCACCAGGCGCGCGCGCGAGGACAGGCCCTGCTGCGATTCGATGCAGTCCTGCAGCACCCGCCGCAGCATGGCGTGGCCGGGCGTTTCGGCCGACAGCGCGTCCTGCAGCCGCAGGTACAGGCGCGACATGTGGATGCCGCGCGCGTCGGGGTCGCGCAGGTTCACCGCCACGTCGACCGAGGCCGGCACCAGCTGCGTGCCCTGGTCGCCGGCGTCGATGCGCAGCGGCAGGGCGATGCGGTCCATGCCCACCCAGTCGAGCGCGCGGGCGGCGCGGGCGGCGTCGCCGGCAACGTCGGGCAGGGTCCGGGCAGGGGTCTGGGTCACGGCAGGTCCAGCAAGGGGGAAACGCGGCATTTTACCGGTCCGGCCGTCCGCGCCCGCGCAACGCTGCGTTGTGG
>JAEXTE010000180.1 GCA_023453655.1 Pseudomonadota bacterium | reverse complement strand
GTCAAGGCCGAGTGGCTCGACCAGCGCCTGCTGACCACGCTGGCGGTGTTCAAGGCCGACCAGGCGGGACTGGCGACGCCCACCGGGCTCTACAACGAGGTCGGGTCGGCGATCTACGTGCCGATGGACGTGCGCTCGAAGGGCGTCGAGATCGAGGCGGTCGGCCGGCTGGGCGACAACCTCGATCTCGTGTTCGGTTACACCGCGCTCAAGCTCGACGGCCTGCAGGGCGACGAGACCTATTCCTGGGTGCCGCGACGCAGCGCCAACCTGCTGCTCAGCGGCCGGCTGCCGTCCTGGCCGGAGTGGTCGCTGGGCCTGGGCGGACGCTGGCAGAGCGTGATCTCCAACGTCGAGGCCAGCGGCTTCACCGTGCGCCAGGACAGCTACGCGGTGCTCAACGCGTTCGTGGCCTGGGACTTCCATTCCGACGCCACGCTGCGGCTCAACCTGCGCAACATCGGCGACGAGAAGTACATCAACACCCTGCGCTACAGCGGCTACTACGGCGCGCCCGCGCACTACACGCTGAGCCTGGACTGGCGGTTCTGAGCGGCATGCTGCCCGTCCGACCGCACGGGCAGCGGCTCAGGCGAAGACGTGCTCGTACACGATCGTCGCACCGACCAGGATCAGCACCAGACCGCCGGCGATCTCGGCGCGGCGGCCGATCAGCTGGCCGAGCGCGCGCCCGGCCATCACGCCGGCGGTGACCATCGCGAAGGTACACAGCCCGATCGCCGCGGCCACGCCCAGGATATTCACATCGACGAAGGCCAGGCCGATGCCGACCGCGAGGGCGTCGATGCTGGTGGCCAGTCCCGCCAGCGCCAGCGCGGCCAGTCCGCGGCGCGAGGTCGGTGCCGCGTCGGCGTCTTCCGTCAGTGCCTTGTGGATCATGTGCAGGCCCAGCCCCGTCAGCAGGCCGAAGGCGATCCAGTGGTCCCAGGCTTCGACCATGCCGGCCGCGCCGGTACCGAGCAGCCAGCCGAGCAGAGGGGTCAGGCCTTCGATCACGCCGAACACCAGGCCCGCGCGCAGCGCGTCGCGCCAGCGCGGGTGGCGCATGGCCGCGCCCTTGCCGATGGCCGCGGCGAATGCGTCGGTGGACATCGCCAGGCCGAGCAGCAGGATGGAAACGGGATGCATCGGGAATCCGTACGGCGGGGCTTGGGCGCAACGGGCCGCGCACGCGCCGGGCCGCAGTGGCGTGCGTGGCCCGCTGGTCTCGCCAACCGACAGGTTGCGGCCGCCACGGCCGGTGCAGGCCGAGTGTGTTGACGGGCGCGCTTCCGTGAGTGGAAGCCGGCTACTCCCCAGTGGGATCGCGACCTTGCGGGCCGCCCGCCCATTGTACGGCGCGGGGACGCCGGACCGGGAGATCTGGCGGAAGCGACGAGGCGCGGCGCTGATCCCTGTAGCGGTGTCCGGCAGGTCGCGACGGCCCGGTCGCTCCACGGCTCAAGCGGCAGCGGATCCGTCCTCGTCCAGCTCCCGATACTCGAACCAGTCGAAATCCGCGTGCAGGCGCTGCCCGGACAGGTCCTGGCAGGCCATGCCGACGAAGTTGCCGGTAAAGCCGCAGGGCAGGGCGTGCTCGTCGGACAGGATGGAGGCGTCCTGTTCCCAGCCCACCGCCTGCCAGCGGTCGCCGTCGCGCGAGCAGTAGAAGCGAATGCGCGCGTGGTCGATCACCAGGCGCAGGTACACGCGCGCGCAGTCGTCGAACGGGTATTCCTTCTCCACCGGATAGCTGACCTGTCCGCGTTCGCAGCGCATCAGGCCGAGGCAGCGGCGCGAATGCGCGGCGCGGGTCAGGAACAGGTAGTAAAAGGCGTCGGTGTTGTAGAAGGCCACCAGCCCGGCCATCTGCTGGAAGTTCTCCGGCGAAAATTCGACGCAGGTGCGGGCCTCGATGCGGAAGGCCTGCTGCCGGCGCGCCACCAGGCTCTGCTCGAAGCGCGACACGGGGCTCTCGCGGCCGTACAGGCGCAGGAAGCCCGGGCGCGCTGTGAGGCTGGCCATCGCGGCATCGATCGGCACGCGCGGCGCCTGCCAGTGCGGCGCAAGCGCGGTGGCCTCGAAGTCGTCGCGCGGCGCCGGCGGCGGCCAGGGCTGGGCGGGCAGGTCGGGCACGGTGGCCTGGTCCGCAGGCGCCTGGCCGCCATGGGCGAGGCGCGGCCATCCATCGCGCCACTCGATCGGCTGCAGCGCGGTCTCGCGTCCTAGGATGGCGCGCCCGTTGGACAAGGGCCGGCGGCACAGGTGCGCCAGGCTCCAGCTGCCGTCGGCGTGCTGCACCAGCGAGCCGTGGCCAGCGGCCTGCAGGCGCAGCGAGGGATCGTGCGCGCTGGTCAGCAATGGCCCGTCGGGCATCGCCTCATACGGCCCTTCGATGCTGCGCGAGCGCGCCACCGTGGCCGCATGCGTGGTGAAGGTGCCGCCTTCGGCCACCAGCAGGTAATACCAGCCGTCGACCCGGTACAGGTGCGGCCCTTCGACGAGGCCCAGCCCGGTGCCGCGGAAGATGTTGTGCACCGGACCCACCAGGCGCCGCGCGGCCGGGTCGTATTCCTGCAGCAGGATGCCGCCGAAGCTGTCGTGGCCATGGCGGTGGTCCCAGACCATGTTGACCAGCCACTTGCGGCCGTCCTCGTCGTGGAACAGGGACGGATCGAACCCCGAGTTGTTGAGGTGCACCGGCTCCGACCACGGCCCTTGGATGTCGGGCGCGGTGACCAGGAAGTTGCGCACGTCCTTGAAGTCGCCGGCCCAGCCGCGCACGTCGGTGTAGATCAGGTGGAACAGGCCGTCGGCGTGGCTGAGCGCGGGCGCCCACACGCCGCCGGAATTGGGGCGGCCGCGCAGGTCGAGCTGCGAGCTGCGCGTCAGCGCGGGGGGCAGCGTGCGCCAGTGGACGAGGTCCCGCGAATGCGAGATCGCCACGCCGGGATACCACTCGAAGGTGGAGGTGGCGATGTAATAGTCGTCGCCTACGCGCAGGATCGACGGGTCCGGGTAGAAGCCCCGCAGGACGGGATTGGCGATGCAGGCCATGGCAGTCCCCTTGACGTGCCGACGATAGCGGATCGCGCGGTGCCGGGCACGTGCCATCGCCAGCGGGAACGGCGTGCTGGAAGTCACCGTGTCTTCCGCACCTGTCGCATGCGGTCGGCGGCCGACAGGATGTCTGCGATCCAGGGAGGAAGGCGCATGCGCGGAACGGACCGGGGTGGGGCATCGAGCCGGATGCCGTGGCACGGCTGGCTGCTGGGCGGATTGCTGCTGCTGTATGGTCTGGCCGCCGCGTTCGACCACGGCATGAGCCTGGCACAGGGCGAGGCCTACTACCGCGCCTCCGGCATGAGCGAACTGCAGGTCGCGTATTTCTCCGCGCAGCCCGCCTGGGCGATCGCCGGCTGGACGCTGTCTGTCTGGGCCGGACTGGCCGGCGCGGTGGCCCTGCTGCTGCGCCGCCCCGTGGCCGCCCCATTGTTCTCGCTGGCCGCGGCCGGCAGCTTGGTCTACATCGTCTACCTGCTGGTGCTCACCGACGGGCGCGCGGCCATGGGCGTGCTGTGGGCCATGCCGTTGGTGCTGGCCGCGCTGATGATCCTGATGGTGCCCTACAGCGTCCGGCTCGCGCGCGGCCGGGCGGGGCGCTGAGGTCCGGCGGGCCGATGTAGCCCCCGTTCCGGCGGTCGCGTCGTCCCGCGAAGTTCAGTCCGCAGGCTGGGCCGGTACGGCCAGCACCGCATCGAGCGCCGGCTTCGCCTGCCCCTCGCGGTCGAACAGCAGGGTGTAGTTGGTGCGGTCCGGGAGCGGATAGCCGTTCTTCCACGACATGCCGTCCTCCACGCCCCAGACCGAGACGCGGTGCAGCCGGTCGCGCCGGCCATGGAAGATTCGGAACAGCTCGGCGTAGCGCCCGGCCAGCTGGCGCTGCACTTCGTCGGGAAGGCCGTCGCGGTAAGGGTCGAGGAAGCGCTTGAACTCGGGCAGCTGGAACTGCGGGTGCGTCATGCCCTGGCCGATGATCTGGCCTTCCTTCGTCAGCGGCAGCACGTCCACGTCGAGCTCGGTGACCATGACCTTGACGCCCAGCGCGGCATAGGCGTCGATGGCCGCCTCGATGTGCTCGCGGGAGGGGTAGTTGAGGCCCCAGTGGCCCTGGATGCCGACGCCGTCGATGCGGATGCCCGCCTCCTGCAGCATCTGCACCATGCGCACGATGCCGTCGCGCTTCTCCGGCCGCCAGGCGTTGAAATCGTTGTAGTAGAGCTCGGCGTCGGGCGCGGCCTCGCTGGCGAAGCGGAACGCGTCGCGCACCAGGGCGTCGCCGTCGCCGCCGTAGGCGCGGGTCCAGAGCGTGTCGCGGTACTGGCCGTCTTCGCCCATCACCTCGTTGACCACGTCCCAGGCCTGCACCTTGCCGGCATAGCGTCCTGCCACCACGCGGATGTACTCGCGCATGCGTTCGCGCATCGTGCCCACGTCCGCGGGTTCGCCGTCCGGGCCTTCGAAGAACCAGGCCGGCGTCTGGTTGTGCCAGACCAGGGTGTGGCCGATCACGAACATGTCGTGCTTCCGGCCGAAGTCGACGAAGGCGTCGGCGGCGGAGAAATCCCAAACGCCGGGTTCGGGATGCAGCACCTCCGCCTTCATCACGTTCTCGGCGGTGGCGGCGTTGAAATGGCGCACCGCCAGCGCCTGCGCCCGCGCGTCGCGCCCGCTGACGATCTCGTCGTTGACCGCGGTGCCGAGCAGGAAGGCATCGGCATAGGCCTGTTTGAGCGTGGCCGGCGGCGGTGCGGCGTTCGCAGGTGTGGCGATGGCAAGGATGGCGGCCAGCAGGCCGGGCAGCAGTCGTCGCGTGGTCATCGGGATTCCTTGTCCGGATCGATGGATGAAGGTGTGCTGATGCGATCGCCGGCAGCCATCGGGCGTTGCATGTGGAGCGTCCACGCGCGCACCCCGGCCC
>JAEXTE010000171.1 GCA_023453655.1 Pseudomonadota bacterium | reverse complement strand
CGTCCAGACCGCCCTTGGGATAGATCCGGGCGCTCACCACCGGCAGCGAAGTCGCCGCCACTTCGTTCTTGGCCTGTTCCATTGTGCTCTCTCTTCCGGCTGGCGACTGTAGCGCAGCCGCCCCTGGAAACGGAAACGGCCGGGTCGCCCCGGCCGTTCCGCGAACCATCGAGGCCCGGACTGCTTAGAACTGGTAACGCAGGGTCAGCATCGCCGACCAGCGCGACACCACGCGCGAGGGGTAGGAGCTGTTGGCGTCGTACGGCGCCAGGGTCTCCCACGTCGGGTTGGTCGCACGGCCCAGGTCGTAGGTGTAGGTGCCGTCCGCGTTGACCGCCGCCAGGCGGGCCAGGTAGCGGGTGTTGTCCGAGAAGGTCTCGCCCATCGTCTCGCCCCAATCGCTGTCGATCAGGTTGAGGAAGTTGTAGATGTCGAGGCGGATCACGGACTTGTGCTCCTTGAAGAAGCCGGGCAGCTCCTGCTGGAAGCTCACGTCGAGCTGGTTCACCCACGAGTACCGGTCGCCATTGCGGTTCGCAATGCTGCCGCGACGCGAGGCGAGGTACGGGTTCTGGTCGATGAAGGCGTTGAACGCAGCGATCTGCTCCGGCGTGGCCGATCCATAGTTGACCTTCGGATCGTTGGCCAGCGGGATGTACGCCGGATCCTGGAAGATACCGTCGCCATTGGTGTCGCCGTTGACGGTCCAGGTGTACGGCAGGCCCGAACGGCCGTTGTAATAGGCCGCGATGCTGGTCTTGTAGTTGCCGAACAGCGCCTTCTCCCAACCCAGCGTCGCCTTGATCGAGTCGCGGACCATGCGGCCGGCGCGGGTGGCGATTTCCTGGTTCGGATTGATGCGTGAGACGTACTGGTAGCTCGACCATGCCTGCGAGCTGCCGTCGGACGCCACCTCTTCCGCATCGGTGAACGTGTAGCTCAGGCTACCGAACCAGTTGTCGGAGAGCGGCTTGTTCAGAGCGAAGGTCACCGAGGTGGCCGAACCCTTGTTGGTATTGCCCATCACCGTGGAGTTGGTGGTGAAGTTGCGGTTGGCGCCGCAGGTGCGGTTGCTGCTGCTCATGTTGCCGAGGGTGCACCAGAAGTACTGGCGACCGTCGGCCAGCGTGCCCTGCGCCGGACCGAGGTTCAGGGCCTGGTAGAACACCGCGTCCTTGGCCTGGATCTGCTGCAGTTCGACCGTACCGATCACGCCCATCCACGGCAGCTCGGCGTCGTAGCCGAGGCTGAACTTGTAGACGGTCGGCAGCTTGAAGTCCGGATCGATCGTGTCGATCTGGTACGTGGGCGTGCCGCCGGTCGGGACGTTCTGGTTGTACGGATCGGGACTGAACGGGGCACTGGCCGGATCGAACGAGCGGTAGGACAGCGAGGTCACGCCATTGTTCTGGTACGGGTTGGCCAGCCAAACGAACGGCGGAATGCTCTGGAACACGCCGGCACCGCCTCGCAGCTGCGAGTAGCGCGGGGTGTCGAACATGTAGTTGAACGACACGCGCGGCATGATGACCTTGTTGTCGGAGCCGAGCTTGTAGTCGTTCGGGAAGCCGAAGGCTTCCTCGAAGCCCGGGGTCCGCACCGGCGCCTTGTCGGCGCTGGGGATGTTGACGCGTACGCCGTAGGTCAGCGACAGGTTGTCGGTGACCTGCCAGGTGTCCTGCAGGAACGGGCTGAACTGGGTGTAGACCAGCGCCGCAGCGGTGTCGGCCTCGCTGTAGCCGGCCGAAGGACGACGCAGGTTGAACACGTCGTAGTTGCCTGCGGCGAAGTCGGCCAGGCTGGTGAAAACATAGGAGCCGTGCAGGTCGCGTCCGTACAGGTTGAACACGTCGTGGCGCAGGTAATCGAAGCCACCCTTGATCGTGTGGTTCTCGGTGTAGTACGTGCCGAATGCGGAAAGCGTGTAGCGCTCGGTGTTGATCTGGTTCTCGTGGCGGTTGTTGTCCTCGCCGATGAAGATCGACCCGCCGTTCGCGGTTTCGATCTCGACCTCGGGCTGGTCGATCGGGTTGCCGTTGACCTGGTCGAACTTCTGGTGGCTCAGCTTGATCTCGGTCGAGAAGTTCTCGGTCCAGTCGCTGAACAGCTGCAGCGAGGTGTTCTTGGTGATGTTGTCGATGTTGTACCAGTGGCTCGACAGCACAACGTTCTCGGGGAACTCGTCGTACGGCGACGGACGGAATTCCTCGGTCTGCTGGTAGGTCAGGCTGGCACGGTGGTAGTCGCTGATGTTCCAGTCCAGCTTCACCAGGTAGCGCTTGTTGTCCAGGTTCACGCCGGTCGAGCCGTAGTTGCCCGGCTGCAGGCCGAGCTCCTGCGCGGTGGCGATCGCCTCCTGCACCTCCGCCGCGGTGACGAAGCCGTTGGCCACGCCGTCGGACGCGGAAACGCCGCCAAAATCGGTGATCTCCTGCTCCTCGTACGAGGCGAAGAAGAACAGGCGGTCCTTCACGATCGGCCCGCCGAGGGTCACGCCCTTGGTCTTGTCGGTGCCGAACAGGTCGTAGTCCTGGCCATCGCGGCTGCCGACCATGTCCTTGGCGTCCTTGTACACGTAGTACACCGAGCCATGGAACTCGTTCGTACCCGACTTGGTGACGGCGTTGACGGCGGCGCCGACGGTGTCGGAGGCGACGTCGTAGTCCGAGACCTTGATGTCGTAGGCCTCGATGGTGTCGACCGAGATCGGGCTGCCCGTGTACGGCATGCCGTTCGAGTTCAGGCCGAAGGGGTCGCCCTGCGACAGGCCGTCGACGGAAATCGTGTTGTAGCGGTTGTTGAGGCCGGCGACCGAAATGGTGCCGCTGGCCTGGTCGGTGACCGACACGCGCGGGTCGAGGCGCGCGACGTCGTCGAGCGAACGGCTGCCCTGCGGCATGATCTCGAGCTGGCGACCGCCGATCGAGGTGCCGACGCCCTTGTTCTCGGAGCTGAACACGGCCGAGCCGCCCGCCACGCCCACGACCGAGACGGTCTCCAGGGTGGACATGTCGCCGCTCAGCGTGGTGTTGATCGAATTCACCTGGTTGAGCGCCAGGAACACGTTGTCTTCGGTCTTGGTGCCCTCGCCCGACTTGGTGATCGTGATCTCGTACGGACCGCCGACGCGCAGGCCGCGGGCGTTGTAGCGGCCGCTGGCGTCGGTGGTGGCGCGGCTGACCGTGCCCGACTCGACGTGGGTGATGACGACTTCCGCGCCCGCGACCGGCTGGCCAGTGCTGTCGGTCACCAGGCCGCCGACGCCGGCGGAGGTGCTCTGGGCGAATACGGGAGCTGCGGCGAGCGCAGCGATCAGACCGATCGACAGTTTCGACAGTCGGATCCGGTTGCGGTGGGTCATGGGTTTGCCTCGATGCGGGGTGGTCGTGGTGGCGGTGCTGCGCCTGTACGCGTCCCCGACGCTTTGCGCGCGGCAAGGATCGGGTGGCGACAGGGTTAACTTCAGATTAACACATTAACCGTTTCACATGACAGCGAAACGACAGCTGTCATGGCATGGAAGTCCTTGTCCCTGCTGGATTTCATCTCGAATCCAGATGATGTGCGCAAGTGCTTGTTGTTGCTATGCAACATCAGCCCGGCAGGGCCAGCCTCAGGTAGCCGGAGAGGCCATCGAGCAGCATCTGCACCGAGATCGCCACCAGCAGCATGCCCATGAGGCGCTCGATCGCGGTCAGCGCGCGCGCGCCCAGCAGGCGGTACAGCCAGGTGGCCGAGAACAGGATCGCCGAAGTCGCCGCCCAGGCCGCGAGCAGGGCCAGGCTCCACTCGCCCAGACGGTCGGGTTCCTTGCTGCCCATCAGCATCACCGCGGCCATGCCCGACGGACCGGCCACCAGTGGAATCGCCATCGGCACGATGAAGGGTTCGCCGCCGGGGATCTCGCCCATTAAGCCTTCCGGCGGCGGGAAGATCATGCGGATGCCGATCAGGAACAGCACGATGCCGCCGGCGATCGCCACCGACTCCTGCCGCAGGTGCATCGCGTCGAGCGCGTATTTGCCCGCCCACAGGAACAGCATCAGCACCGCCAGCGCGATCAGCAGTTCGCGCGCCAGCACCACGCGCTGGCGCCGCGGCTCGAGCCGGCGCAGCAGGCTCAGGAACACCGGGATGTTGCCCAGGGGATCCAGGATCAGGAACAGCAGCAGGGCTGCCTGGAGAATGGTCATGGCGAGGCCAGCAGCCCGATGCAGTCGTCGGCATAGCGCGCCGGATCGCGCGCCAGGCGATCGCCCTCGGCGGCGTAGGCGCGGGCGCGCAGCGGCGTACGCATTGGCCCGGGGCGCAGGGCGCGCACGCGCAGCGGCGTGGAGGCGGTTTCGGCGTCAAGCATGGCCACCAGCGCCTCCAGCCCGTGCTGGGCGATGCCGTAACCGCCCCAGTATGCGGGCGCGGTGCAGGGCGCCGGGTCGATCGCGAACACCAGGGTGCCGGCATCGGAGGCGCGCAGCAGCGGCAGGCAGGCCTGGCTGAGCCACCAGCGCGCGGTCAGGTCCACGTGCAGCGACCGCGCGAAGGCGGCCGGGTCGGTGTGCTCGAGCGGGGTGAGCCCGGCGAAGTCGGCCGCACAGTGCACCAGGCCGTCGAGCTGCCCCGGCCCCTCGCGCAGGCGCGAGGCCAGCTCGGCGTAGTCGTCGGGCGCGGCGCCCTCCAGGTCGAGCGGATACAGCAGCGCCTCGCCGCCGGCCTTCTCGATGGCGTCGGCCAGCTGTTCGAGCTTGCGCGACCTGCGTCCCAGCAGCACCGGCGTGGCCCCGGCCCGGGCGCAGGCCAGCGCCACCGCGCGGCCGAGGCCGCCGCAGGCGCCCGTCACCAGGACCACGCGGCCCTGCAGCGCGCCCTCCGGCGTCGCGGACGCCGCGCTCACGCCTTCTGGACTTCCGCGATCATGCGCGCCAGCTCGCCGCTCTCGTGCAGCTCGAGCGTGATGTCGCAGCCACCGATCAGTTCGCCGTGGATGAACAGCTGCGGGAAAGTCGGCCAGTTGGAGAAACGCGGCAGGTTGGCGCGCACCTCCGGATCGGCGAGGACGTTGACGGTGTGGATCCCGGTGGCGCCGTCGGCCTTGAGCACCTCGATGGCGCGGCTGGAAAAGCCGCACATCGGGAACTGCGGCGTGCCCTTCATGAACAGCACGATCGGATGGGTTTCGACTTCGGCCTTGATGCGGTCCAGCGGCGTCATCACGCAACTCCAGTGCGGCGGCGGGCCGGGACGGCGACCACCGGAAATTCGGTTTTGCGTATTGTATGCCGCGCCCCGCCGCCCTGCCCCGGCCCAGCCGCCCCGCCCTGCCTATCGAACTGTCGCCGCTGCCCTGCGAACCGGGTGCGTTCGCGCCGCATCTCGCGCCAGAGACGGTGGCGCGGCACCGCGAGGCGCAGCAGGCCGGGCTCGACGCGCTCAATGCCCTGCTCGGCGCAGGGGCGGACACCGACCCGGCCG
>JAEXTE010000170.1 GCA_023453655.1 Pseudomonadota bacterium | reverse complement strand
CGCGTAGTGGGCCAGCGGGGCGTTGGATGGCATCGGGGAGGGCGGTGGGGGCGACGGGGTTATCATGCCCCGTCCCGACAATCGCCGCGAGCGCATGGCACAGCACGACAACGCACAGGGCAACGGCCGCCTGGTCTGGATCGACCTGGAGATGACCGGACTGGATACCGATCGCGACTCGATCCTGGAGATCGCCACGGTCGTCACCGACGCCTCGCTCGAGGTGCTGGCGGAGGGGCCATCGCTGGCGATCGCGCATCCGCTGGCCACGCTCGAGGCGATGGACGAATGGAACCGCAACCAGCACGGCAAGTCCGGGCTGTGGCGGCGGGTGCTGGAGGAGGGCGTGGCGATGGACGAGGCCGAACAGCGCACGCTCGAGTTCCTGCAGCAGTGGCTGGGTCCGCGCCAGTCGCCGATGTGCGGCAATTCGATCTGCCAGGACCGTCGCTTCCTGCACCGGCAGATGCCGGCGCTGGAGCGCTTCTTCCACTATCGCAACCTCGACGTCAGCACGATCAAGGAACTCGCGCGGCGCTGGGCGCCGCAGGTGCTGTCGGGCGTGCGCAAGGCCGCGGCGCACACCGCGCTGAGCGACGTGCACGATTCGATCGAGGAGCTGCGCCACTACCGTCGGCACATGGGGTCGTTGTCGGGGCTGCCCGCGGCCGGCTGAACCGCGTGCCGTGCCGGGGCTGCGGCACGCCCGTCCGGGGCGCTAGCATCGCGGCATGGCACAGATGATCGAACCGGCCGAAGGCCTGTCCCACGCGACCCTGGATGGCGCCGAGCTGCGACGCGCCGTCGCCCTGCTGGAAGCGCCCACCATCACCGCGCGCATGGCCAGCCTGGTGGGCACGCCGCTTGAGTTCGCGGTGCGCGCGCTGCCGGACTCGGTGTCCGGCCGCATCCACGGCGCGGTCGAAGCGGCCCTGTACCGTTCGGCGCAGGTCGCGTTGTGGAGCATGGACAACGCTCCGGGCCGCGGCGCTTCGACCCGCTGGCACAAGCTGGCCGCGGCCACGACCGGCGCGGTGGGCGGCGCGTTCGGCTTCGCCGCGCTGTTCGTCGAACTGCCGGTGTCGACCACGATCATGATGCGGGCGGTCGCCGACGTCGCGCGCAGCGAAGGCTTCGATCTTTCCGAGCCGGGCACGCAGCAGGCCTGCCTGGAGGTGTTCGCGCTGGGCGGCAAGTCGGGCAAGGACGACGCCAGCGAAACCGGCTACTACCTCGCCCGCGGGTTCACGGCCGACGTCATGCGGCACCTGTCGGCCGAACTGGCCGGCCGCAGCCTGGCGGGGCAGGGCCTGACCGGCGGCATCGGCTCGAAGGAGGCCGGCAAGTGGCTGGCCAAGCTGGTCGAGAAGGTGGCCACGCGCTTCGGCGTGGTGGTGACCGAGAAGTTCGCCGCACAGGCGGTGCCGATCGTCGGCGCCGCCACCGGAGCCGCGCTCAATACCATGTTCACCGACTACTACCAGGACATGGCGCGCGGCCACTTCATCGTGCGGCGACTGGAGCGTCGCTACGGCGAGGATGCGGTGCGCGAAGCCTACGACCGGCTGGCGCGCGAGGGGAGGGCAGTGCCCCCAAGCCCGTCCAGGGAGCGGGCCGGACGCGGTTAGGCCGGACGCCCGGGTCGCGCGGGGCAACCCGACGGATCGACAGACGGCCCGCGGCATGCCTGCCGCGAGCCGCCGTGAGGTGGCTCAGCCCCTGGCCTTCGACTTGGCCAGCTTCAGCCAGGTGTCGACCACGGTGTCGGGATTGAGCGACACCGACTCGATGCCTTCCTCCATCAGCCACTGCGCCAGGTCCGGGTGGTCGCTCGGGCCCTGGCCGCAGATGCCGACGTACTTGCCCTTGGCGCGCGCGGCCTTGATCGCCATCGACAGCAGCTTCTTGACCGCCGGGTTCCGCTCGTCGAACAGGTGGGCGACGATCGAGGAGTCGCGGTCCAGGCCCAGGGTGAGCTGGGTCAGGTCGTTGGAGCCGATCGAGAAGCCGTCGAAGATCTCCAGGAACTCCTCGGCCAGCAGGGCGTTCGAGGGCACCTCGCACATCATGATGATCTTCAGGCCGTTCTCGCCCTGGCGCAGGCCGTTCTCGGCCAGCACTTCGACCACCTTGCGGCCTTCCTCGAGCGTGCGCACGAAGGGAATCATGACCCAGAGGTTCTCCAGGCCCATCTCGTTGCGAACGCGCAGCACCGCGCGGCATTCCAGCGCGAAGGCCTTGGCGAAGGACGCATCGACGTAGCGGCTGGCGCCGCGGAAGCCGATCATCGGGTTCTCTTCGTGCGGCTCGTAGTTCGGGCCGCCGATCAGGTTGGCGTATTCGTTGGACTTGAAGTCCGACAGGCGCACGATCACCGGGTTGGGCGCCACCGACGCGGTCAGGGTGGCGATGCCCTCGGCCAGGCGGTCGACGTAGAAGTCGACCGGAGAGGCGTAGCCAGCGGTCTTCTCGTCGATCTTCTTCTTCGTCTCCGCGTCCTGGCGGTCGTACTCGAGCAGCGCGTTGGGATGCACGCCGATGTGCGCGGCGATGATCATCTCCAGGCGCGCGAGGCCAATGCCGGCGTTCGGCAGCTGGCCGAAGTCGAACGCGCGCTCCGGGTTGGCGACGTTCATCATGATCTTGAGCGGCGCCTCGGGCATCGAGGTCAGGTCGGTGGTGATCCGCTCGAAGGGCAGGGTGCCGTCGTAGATGAAACCGGTATCGCCCTCGGCGCAGCTCACCGTCACCGGCTTGCCGTCCTCGATCGCGTCCAGCGCGTTGCCCGTGCCGACCACGGCCGGCACGCCCAGCTCGCGGGCGATGATCGCGGCGTGGCAGGTGCGGCCGCCGCGGTTGGTGACGATGGCGGACGAACGCTTCATCACCGGTTCCCAGTCGGGATCGGTCATGTCGGCCACCAGCACGTCGCCGGGCTGCACGCGGTTCATGTCCTCGAGGCTGCGCACCACGCGCGCCACGCCGCTGCCGATCTTCTGGCCGATGGCGCGGCCCTCGGCAATCACGGTGCCGCGTTGCTCGAGCGAGTAGCGTTCGATCTGGGTCGCCTTGGCGCGCGATTTCACCGTCTCCGGACGTGCCTGCACGATGAACAGCTTGCCGGTCACGCCGTCCTTCGCCCACTCGATGTCCATCGGGCGGCCGTAGTGCTGCTCGATCACGAGCGCCTGCCTGGCCAGCTCATGCACGTCGGCGTCGCTGATCGAGAACGTCTTGCGCAGTTCTGCCGGCGTGTCCTCGGTGCGCACGCGCTCGCCGGGCTGGTCGGAATACACCATGCGCAGCTGCTTGGCGCCGATGGAACGGCGCAGGATCGCCGGCTTGCCGGCCTTGAGCGTGGGCTTGTAGACGTAGAACTCGTCCGGGTTGACCGCGCCCTGGACGACCATCTCGCCGAGGCCGAAGCTGGAGGTGACGAACACCACGTCGCGGAAGCCCGACTCGGTGTCGAGGGTGAACAGCACGCCCGAGGCGCCCACGTCCGAGCGGACCATCAGCTGCACGCCGGCGGACAGGAACACGTCCTCGTGCTTGAACCCGTGGTGGACGCGGTAGGCGATGGCGCGGTCGTTGTAGAGGCTGGCGAAGACTTCCTTGACCTTGCGCACGACATCATCGGCGCCGGTGACGTTGAGGAACGTCTCCTGCTGGCCGGCGAAAGACGCATCGGGAAGGTCCTCGGCGGTGGCCGAGGAACGCACCGCCACGGCGATGTCGCCGCCGCCGTTGTCGGCGCACAGCCTGGCGTAGGCCTCGCGGATCTCGCGGTCCAGCTCGGGCTGCAGTGGCGCGTCGATCACCCAGCCGCGGATCTCGCCGCCGGCCGCCGTCAGTGCGTCCACGTCCTCCACATCCAGCGTGGCCAACCGATCGAAGATGCGCTGGTGCAGCGTGTTGTGGGCGATGAAGGCGCGGAAGGCTTCGGCCGTGGTCGCGAAGCCGCCGGGGACCGACACCCCGAGTCCCGACAACTCGCCGATCATCTCGCCGAGCGAGGAATTCTTGCCGCCCACCTGGGCCAGGTCGGACAGCCGCAGGTCGTGCAGCCAGAGGATGTTGGCCGTCGATCCGGACGGTTGCGGTGCAGGCTGGTTCAAGGCGGAACTCCCGAAACGTGGCGAAAGACGAAAACAACCGGGCGGCGCCCGGTCGAAAAGGACGTTATTTTAGCCCCCATGCAGGCCACGGCAGGCGCCCGTAGGCAAGGAGACAGCGTTGTCAACGACCAGACCCGTGTTCTATGTTTCCGATGGCACCGGCATTACCGCCGAAACCGTCGGCCACAGCCTGCTGACCCAGTTCGGCGGGCAACGGTTCCACACCAGCCGTATTCCCTTCGTGGACAGTGTCGAGCGGGCCTTCGAAGTGGCCGAACGCATCCGCGCGGAAGGGGAGGCGCGGGGGGTACGGCCGATCGTGGTCAACTCCTCGGTCAATCCCGAGATCACGGCAGCGCTGGGGCACAGCGGCGCGCTGATGCTGGACGTGTTCGAGCCCTTCATCGCACCGCTGGAAGCCGAGCTGGGCGAGCAGCGGCAGGCCAAGGTCGGGCAGGCGCATGGCATGGTCGACTTCGAAACCTACCACCGCCGCATCAACGCGATGAACTTCGCGCTGGCGCACGACGACGGCATGTCGATCAACTACGACCAGGCCGACGTGATCCTGGTGGCGGTCTCGCGGGCCGGCAAGACGCCGACCTGCATCTACCTCGCGCTCCACCACGGCGTGGCCGCCGCCAACTATCCGCTCACGGACGAGGATCTCGAACACGATCGCCTGCCGCCGCGGCTGCGCGCGCACCGGTCCAAGCTGTTCGGACTGACGATCGACCCGGTCCGCCTGCAGCAGATCCGCCAGGAGCGGCGCCCGGATTCGTCCTACGCAAAGCTCGAGACCTGCAAGCGCGAGGTGGCGGCGGCCGAGAAGCTCTTCCGTGCCGAGCGGATCCCGGTGCTCAGCACCACCCACGTATCGATCGAGGAAATCTCGAGCAAGGTCATGTCGACCCTGGGCCTGCAGCGGGTCATGTACTGAACGGGGGAGGGCGCGTGCGCGTCGCGTGAGGGCGGGAGTTGCGCCTGATGGCCGCCGGCGACTTTCTTAACGTAGGGGCTTTGCAGGGTTTATTCAATCCTGCCCGCGCTCGGCACCAGCGTGTAGGATCGAGCCATGCACCAGGTCGCCAAGCGCAGCGCACAGATTCCCAAGCTCGGTCGGTTCGGCTGGCTGATGGGGCTGTATGCCGAGAACTACCAGCGCATCACCCGGCTGTTCGAACCGGGCGACCTGGCGCCGGGCCGCTATGTGTCCAGCGTGGGCAACGGCCTGGACGTGCGATTGGACGTGCTGGAGCAACACGCCTACACCAGCGAGCTCCGCCTGACCTACACGGTGCGCGACCCGCTGACCGGCGAACCCGACCCCTCGGCCTTCCTGCGCCTCTACCGCGACGCGCGCCAGGCAGAGGCGACCCACTGTTACGTGGGCCGGCGCTGGCAGGACGTGATCGGGATGTACCCGCCGGCAGCCGAAGTGCTCGACCACCGCATGCGGATGAACACCTTCCTGGGCAAATGGCTGCAGTACCTGGCCGAGGGTGGGCACGGCGTGGCCACGCTGCGGCAAGTGGCCGCGCGGGTGGATCTGGCGCCGGTGGAGTGACC
>JAEXTE010000057.1 GCA_023453655.1 Pseudomonadota bacterium | reverse complement strand
TCCGGGCCAACCTGTTCGAGAAGCCCAAGCCCTCCGAGCGCGCGCTGGGCGGCAGGTTCGAATTGCTGGGCGCACCCGAGCACCGCGAGGTCGCGCGCCGCGCGGTACGCGAATCGCTGGTGCTGCTGAAGAATCAGAACGGCATTCTGCCGCTGGCACCGAAGCAGCGCGTGCTGGTGGCCGGCGATGGTGCCGACAACCTGACCAAGCAGACCGGCGGCTGGACGCTGACCTGGCAGGGCGACGGCACAAAGCGCGAGGACTTCCCCAATGCCGATTCGATCTGGGATGGCCTGAAGGCGCAGATCGATGCGGCCGGCGGCCGCGCCGAACTCGCCGTCGACGGCAAGTACACGCGCAAGCCCGACGTGGCCGTCGTGGTATTCGGCGAGGAGCCCTATGCCGAGTTCCAGGGCGACCTGTCCAACCTGATGTTCAAGTCCGGCAAGTCGGGCGACCTGGAGCTGATTCAGAAGCTCAAGGCCGAGGGCATCCCGGTGGTGGCGGTATTCCTGAGCGGCCGCCCGCTGTGGCTCAACCGCGAGATCAACGCCGCCGACGCGTTCGTCGCCGCGTGGCTGCCGGGTTCGGAAGGCGGCGGCGTGGCCGACGTGCTGCTGCAGGGTGCGGACGGCAAGCCGCAGCACGACTTCAAGGGCAAGCTCAGCTTCTCCTGGCCGCGCCGCGCCGACCAGTACGACAACAACGTCGGCCAGGAAGGCTACGACCCGCTGTTCGCCTTCGGTCACGGCCTGACCTACGCCGACAATGGCGACCTCGCGCCGTTGCCCGAGGAGCCGGGCATCGATCCGGAGGCCGATGGCGGCAACACCTGGTTCGTGCGCGGCGCGCCGACCACCGGGCTGACCCTGCGCCTGGTCGGCGCCGACGGCGGTGCGATGGACGTGGTCCATCCGGCGGCGAAGACCAGCGATGGCTCCCTGCAGATGAGCGCGGTCAACACCGATGTGCAGGAAGGCGCGCGCCTGTTCGACTGGAGCGGGCCCGGCGCGGTGCAGCTGCTGTCCTACCAGCCGATCGATCTGTCGCGCGAGACCAACGGCGACGTGCCGGTGGTACTGCAGCTGCGGGTCGACGCGCTGCCGGCCAGTCCGGATGCCACGCTGTCGGCCGCCTGCGGCGAAGGCTGCACGGGCGAGGTGGCGATCGGCGAGGCGCTGGCGAAGCTGCCGCGCGGCGAGTGGACCCGGCTGGGCGTGCCGCTCAAGTGCCTGCGCGCCGGCGGCGCCGATATCGGCCGGCTGGTGCTGCCGTTCGCGCTCCGCGCCGCCGCCGGCACCAGGCTGGCCCTGGCCAGCGTCTCGGTCAGCACCGAGTTCGACCACCTGGCCGACTGCATCAGGTAAGCCTTCCTCCGCCGGGACGCGCCGATCGTCGATCGGCCGTCCCGGTCTTTTCTTCCCTGCGGGCCGGCAAGCGCGTCCGCAACGCTGCGGTGCACCGGGCATGCACGCCGCCGTGCCGTGCGGCGGCTAGACTCGTCGGCCCGCCTTCGCGAGCCTGCCCATGATCGACCTCCACTACTGGCCCACGCCGAACGGCCACAAGATCACCCTGCTGCTCGAGGAACTCGCCGAGGCCGGCGCCGGGCTGGAATACACCGTCCGGCCGGTCAACATCGGCCAGGGCGACCAGTTCCGCGCGGAGTTCCTCGAGATCTCGCCCAACAACAAGATGCCCGCCATCGTCGACCATGCACCGGCCGACGGCGGCGCGCCCCTGAGCGTGTTCGAGTCCGGCGCGATCCTGCTCTACCTGGCCGAGAAGACCGGCCGCTTCCTGCCGTCCGACCTGCGTGCGCGCAACACGACCCTGGAGTGGCTGTTCTGGCAGATGGCCGGGCTGGGGCCGATGACCGGCCAGTACGGCCACTTCCACGTCTACGCGCCCGAGCAGATCGATTACGCGAAGAAGCGCTATGCGGGCGAAGCCAATCGCCTGCTCGGCGTCCTCAACCATCGCCTCGAGGGCCGCCGCTTCATCGTCGGCGACGACTACACCATCGCCGACATGGCCGCGTATCCCTGGGTGGGCGCCTACGACAAGGCACCGATCGACCTGACCCCCTACCCCGAGGTGATGCGCTGGAAGGCCTCGATCGCCGAGCGGCCCGCGACGCAGCGGGCCTATGCGCTGGCGCGCGAGGTCAATCCGGACCTGGGCAAGCCGATGAGCGAGGAACAGAAGCGCGTCCTGTTCGGTCCGCGCTGAGCGCCGGCGGGGCCGGCTGGCGCGGCTGGCTCCGCGGCACGCGCCTCCTACAATAGGGCGGATGAACCCTGGAAGCCGCCCATGCGCCTCACCGCCCTGCTCGCCATGACCCTGGCCGCCGCCACCGTCGCGCATGCCGCGCCCGGGACCGGCGCGCGCCGCCTCAGCCTGGAGGCGATCACCGGCGACGCGCCGCTGTCCGGGCCGACGCTGATGAAGCCGCAGGTCGCTCCGGACGGGTCGCGGGTGACCTTCCTGCGCGGCAAGGACAACGATCGCAACCAGCTCGACCTGTGGGAGTACGACGTTGCCAGCGGCCAGACCCGCATGCTGGTGGATTCGCGCGTGGTGCTGCCAGGCACCGAAACGCTGAGCGACGAGGAGAAGGCCCGCCGCGAGCGCCAGCGCATCGCTGGGCTGGGCGGCATCGTCGACTACCAGTGGGCGCCCGACTCGCGGCGGCTGCTGTTTCCGCGCGGCGGCGAGCTGTACCTGTACGACCTGGGACGCAGCGGCAGCGCCGCGGTGCGCAAGCTCACCGATGGCGAAGGCTTCGCGACCGATCCGCGCATCTCCCCGGCGGGCGGCTACGTCAGCTTCGTGCGCGCGCGCGACCTGTGGGTTATCGACCTGCGCGACGGACGCCAGCTGCGCCTGACCTCCGACGGCAGCGACACCGTCGCCAACGGCGTTGCAGAGTTCGTCGCCGACGAGGAGATGGACCGCCACACCGGCTACTGGTGGGCGCCGGACGACTCGGCCATCGCCTTCGCCCGCATCGATGAATCGCCGGTGCCGCTGGTGCGCCGCTACGAGCTGTACGCCGATCGCACCGAAGTGGTTGAGCAGCGCTATCCCGCCGCCGGCGAACGCAACGTGCTGGTGCAGCTGGGCGTGGTCGCTCCGCGGAAAGGCGCGCAGCCGGCGTGGATCGACCTCGGGCCGGAACGCGACATCTACCTGGCGCGGGTGGACTGGCGCGATCCGCAGCGGCTCACCTTCCAGCGCCAGTCGCGCGACCAGCAGCGCCTCGACCTCGTCGAGACCACGCTGGCCACCGGGGCGCAGCGCACGCTCGTCACCGAGACTTCGAAGACCTGGGTGCCCTTGCACAACAGCCTGCGCTTCCTTGCCGACGGCCGGTTCCTGTGGTCGTCCGAGCGCGACGGTTTCGAACACCTGTACCTGGCCTCGGAAGACGGCAGGCAGCTGATCCAGCTCACCCGCGGCGACTGGCCGGTCGACGCCCTGCTGGCGGTGGACCAGGACCAGGGCATCGCCTATTTCAGCGCGGGCATGCGCAGCGATGGCGGCCGGGCGGTCGCGTCGCCCACCGAGCGCCACGTCCATGCGGTGCGGCTGTCCGGCGGCGCGATCTCCACGCTCTCGCGCGAACCCGGGACCCACAACGCCAGCTTCGCGCGCAACGCCAGCGTCTACGTCGACAGCTGGTCGAGCACCACCACGCCGCCGCAGATCGAGCTGTTCGGCGCCGACGGAACGCGCATCGCCACCCTGCTGCCCAACGACCTGGCCGATCCCGGCCATCCCTACGCGCCCTATCGCGACGCCCACCGTCCGACCCGCTTCGGCACGCTCACCGCCGCCGATGGCCGCACGCGGCTGCACTACAGCCTGATCACGCCGCCGGACTTCGATCCGGCCCGGCGCTACCCGGTGGTGGTCCACGTCTATGGCGGTCCCGCCGCGCAGACGGTGACGAATGCCTGGCCGGGCCGAGCCGACGCCTTCTTCAACCAGTACCTGGCGCAGAACGGCTACGTGGTGTTCTCGCTCGACAACCGCGGCACGCCGCGCCGTGGTCGTGCATTCGGCGGCGCGCTCTACGGCGTGCAGGGCACGGTCGAGGTCGACGACCAGCGCAAGGGCGTGGAATGGCTGCGTGCTCAGCCCTGGGTCGACGGCGACCGCATCGGCGTGCACGGCTGGTCCAACGGGGGATACATGACCCTGATGCTGCTGGCGCGTGCGCCGCAGGATTACGCCTGCGGCGTGGCCGGCGCGCCGGTCACAGACTGGGCCCTGTACGACACCCACTACACCGAGCGCTACATGGGGCTGCCCGGCGCCAATCCCGAAGGCTATGCCGCGGCACGCGTGCTCGCGCACGCCGGCGGCATCCGTCCGGGCGCGCTGCTGCTGGTGCACGGCATGGCCGACGACAACGTGCTGTTCACCAATTCGACCGCGCTGATGAGCGACCTGCAGGCGCGCGGCACGCCGTTCGAGCTGATGACCTATCCAGGCGCCAAGCACGGCCTGCGCGGCAAGGACGCGCTGCACCGCTACCGTCTGGCCGAGTCCTTCCTGGCGCGCTGCCTGCAGCCCTGAGGCTTCAGCCCAGCCGGGCCAGCATGCGCCGGTGCCCGATCAGGCGCGCCCAGCGCGTGCCCAGGTCGACCCAGCACACGTAAGCCGCCTCGCCGGCCATGCGCCACAGCGCGCGCGGTCGCCACGACAGCGCCGGCTCGGCCGCGCACAGCTCCCAGCGCAGCCCCATCCGCCCCGCGAGCAGGGCGCAGCGCGCGAGGTGGTAGCGGCTGCTGAGCAGGGTCACCGGCTCCGGCGGCGCGGCGTCCTTCCACAGCGCACGCGCGTTGCGCAGGTTCTCCAGCGTGTCGCGCGAGCGGTCCTCGAGCACCAGCGGCGCGTCGGCCGGGATGCCGAGTTCGACCAGGCGGGCCTGGGCCAGCGCCGCCTCGGTCGGGCCGCCCGCCGGACCGCCGCCAAGCAGGAACATGCTGCGCGGCGGCCGCTGCTGCCAGAGGCTGGCGGCGCGCTGCAGGCGCGCCTGGAAGTCCGGGTCCGGGCGGCCACCGGGGGCATGCTTGCCGAACAGCAGCACGGTCTCGCCGCGCGCCGGCTCGCAGGGCGCGTTGCGCGCGACCCGGACCACGTGCACCAGGTAGCCCACGTACACCATGCCCAGGCTCGCCGCGCAGGCCAGCGCGGCCACCGCCAGCGAGTGCAGGGCATCGCGATCGGTGAGCAGGGCGAGCCTGTGCGCGAGGCGCGAACGGGGCATCCGCGCGGTCTCCGGGGGCGGGAAATGCGAAGTTTATCCTCACCGGCCGGTCGCTATACTCGGGCGCCTTTTTGTCCACGAGCCGCCGTGCCCGCATCGTCCCTGCCCGCTCGCATGCCTCCGATCGCCCTGCGTGCATTCAGCGCGACCACGGCCCTGGGGACCGGCATCGAGGCCCAGGCCTCGGCACTCGCGGCCCGTCGTGGCGGCCTGCGCCGCAACGACTTCGGGACCGCGCCCCTGCCGACCTGGATCGGCCGCGTGGAAGGCCTCGAGGACACGCCCCTGCCGGCACGGTTCGCCGACTGGGAGTGCCGCAACAACCGCCTGGCCTGGCTGGCCCTGCAGCAGGACGGACTGCCGGACGCGCTGGCGCAACTGGTGTCGCGCCACGGCGCCGAGCGGGTCGCGCTGGTGGTCGGCACCTCCACCTCGAGCATCGGCGCCAGCGAGGAGGGCTACGCGCGTGCCCAGCCGGGCCCCGACGGCGTTCCGGCCTTCCCGCCGGACCTGCAGCGCCCGATCGTGCACACGCCGCATTCGCTCGGCGACTTCCTGCAGCACGCCACCGGCCTGCGCGGCCCCTGCGCGACCGTGGCCACCGCCTGTTCGTCGAGCGCCAAGGTCTTCGCGCAGGCGGCGCGGCTGATCCAGGCCGGGGTGGTCGACGCGGCCCTGGTCGGCGGCGTGGACACGCTGTGCGGCAGCGTGCTGTTCGGCTTCAATGCGCTGGGCCTGGTCTCGCAGGATCCCTGCCGGCCCTTCGACGCCGCCCGCGACGGCCTGTCGCTGGGCGAGGCCGGCGGTTTCGCCCTGCTCGAACGCGCTGGCGCCGGCGAAACCGGACTGCAGCTGCGCGGCTACGGCGAATCCAGCGACGCCCACCACATGTCCGCGCCCCATCCCGAGGGCCTGGGCGCGACCCTGGCCATGCGCGACGCGCTGGCCCGCGCCGGCGTCGATCCGGCCCAGGTCGGCTACCTCAACCTGCACGGCACTTCGACCCCGGCCAACGACGCGATCGAGGCGCGCGCGGTGGCCGCGCTGTTCCCGGAAGGCCTGCATGCCAGCTCGACCAAGGGCTGGACCGGGCACACGCTGGGCGCCGCCGGCATCGTCGAGTCGGTGATCGCCCTGCTGGCCCTGCGCGACGGCGTGCTGCCGGGCATCCTCAACAGCGACACGCCCGATCCGGACTGCGGGCCGCAGATCCGTTTCGACAACGCGGTCCGCAGCATCGACTACGCGATGAACAATTCCTTCGGCTTCGGCGGCAACAACTGTTCGCTGGTGTTCGCGCGCGGGGAGGCGGCATGAGTGCGCTGGCCGCGCGGATCGCGGGCGTCGGCTTCTGGACCGAGGGCCTTCCCGACTGGCCGGCCGCGCGCGCGTACGCGGCTTCGGGCGAACGGCCTGCGGACGCGCCCGCGAAGCCCGCGCCACAGCTGCTCGCGCCGAACGAGCGTCGCCGCGCGCCGCCCTCGGTGCTGGTCGCGCTGGAAGTGGCGCTGGCGGCCTGCCGCGACGCCGGCATGGCGCCCGACCGCCTGCCGTCGGTGTTCACCTCGACCCACGGCGACCTCGGCATCACCGATTACATGTGCGCCACGCTGGCGAGCGCGCCGACCGAAGTCTCGCCCACGCGCTTCCACAACTCCGTGCACAACGCCGCCGCAGGCTACTGGACCATCGGCGCCGGCTGCATGCACACGGCGACCGCCGTCAGCGCGCACCGCGCGAGCTTCGCCCAGGGCCTGGTCGAGGCGCTGGGGCAGCTGGCGACCGACGCGCCGGCGGTGCTGCTGGTGGCCTACGACACCGCCGCCACCGGCCTGCTCGGCACGGTGACGCGCAGCGAAGGCCTGCTCGGCGGCGCCCTGGTCCTGGTACGCGACGGCGGCGGGCCCCTGCTCCAGGCGCGGCTCGAAGACGGCGACGCAGCGGATGGCGACGGGCCGCTGGCGCGGCACGGTCGCGCCAACGCGATGGCACCGATGCTGCCGCTGTTCGACGCGCTGGCCGCGGGCGCTGCCACGGCCGCGCTGCATGCGGGTCCGGGGCGCCGGCTGCAGGTGGAGCTGCGGCATGGCTGAGCAGCCGCTCCTGCATCGCGGCAATGTCGCCGCGGTGATCCCCGCGCTCAACGAGGAACTGCGCATCGCCGAGGTGGTCGCCGGCGCGCTCGCGCAGTGCGATCTGGTGATCGTGGTCGACGACGGTTCCGACGACGCGACCGCCCGCATCGTCGCCGGGACGTCCGCGGTCCTGGTGCGCCACCCGCAGCGGATGGGCAAGGGCCAGGCGCTGCGCGACGGTTTCGCCGAGGCGCTGCGGCGCGGCATGTCCGCAGTCGTGACCATGGACGGCGACGGACAGCACGACGCGCGCGACATCCCGCGCCTGATCGCCGCGGCCAACGCGCACCCCCGCAACATCGTCAACGGTGCGCGCCTGCGCAAGCGCAGCAGCCAGCCCTGGTACCGGCGGCTGGGCAACGATTTCGGCGACTGGGGCATCGCCTGGGGCTGCGGCTTCCGGCTGGTCGACAGCCAGAGCGGGCAGCGCCTGTACCCGGCGCCGGTGCTCGAACTGCGCGACGTGCCTGGCGAGGGCTTCGTATTCGAAGCCCAGATCCTGATTTCGGCGGCACGCGAACTCGGCTTCGGCGTGGTCTCGGTGCCGGTGGAAACGCGCTACGCCGAGGCCGGCGGCACGCTGCAGTTCCGCAAGAGCCATTTCCGCCTGTTCCGCGACCTGTCGAACATCACCACGCATGTCGTGGGCCAGGTACTCTCGCGCGGCCGGCTGCTGGAGGCTTACCGCGGCAAGCGCCGGCGTCCGCCGGTGATCTTCGACCAGGCAGGCGCACCGGGCGGCCTGCCTGACCGGACCGGTCCGCAGTGAAGGCTTCCGGACGCGGCCTGCGCTAGTCTCGCAGTCCTCTCCTCCCCCTGCGCAGCCATGCCCCAGACCGACCAGCGCACCGACGTCATCATCCTCGGCGGCGGCCTCGCCGGCCTGACCCTGGCCCTGCAGCTGCGCCAGCGCGCACCGTCGCTGTCGATCGCCGTCGTCGAACGGCGCAACCACCCGGTGCGCGAGGGCGCGTTCAAGGTCGGCGAGTCCTCGGTCGAGATCGGCGCCCACTATTTCGCCGACGTGCTGGGGCTGCACGAGCACCTGGAGACCGAGCAGATCCGCAAGTTCGGCTTCCGCTTCTTCTTCTCCGAAGGCAGCCACGCCATCGACCACTGCACCGAGGTCGGCGTCAGCCAGCTGCTGCCGACGCCTTCGTGGCAGATCGACCGCGGTCGCTTCGAGAATTTCCTCGGCGAGCGCGCCCGTGCGGCCGGCGTGGAATTCCGCGACGGCTGCACCGTGCGCAGCCTGGAACTGGCCGAGGGCGACGACGACCATGTCGTCGGCGTCGAGCACGACGGCGCGCCGCAGCGGCTGCGCGCACGCTGGCTGCTCGACGCCAGCGGCCGCGCCGGCCTGCTCAAGCGCAAGCTCGACCTGGCCAGGCCCAACGACCACGACGCCAACGCGGTGTGGTGGCGGGTGGAAGGCATCATCGATCCCAATGGCTGGTCGCAGGACCCGGCCTGGCTGCAGCGCTGCGATCCGCCCGACCGCTGGCGCTCGACCAACCACATGTGCGGCCCGGGCTACTGGTTCTGGCTGATCCCGCTGTCCTCCGGCGCGCACTCGCTGGGCATCGTCTGCGACGCGAAGATGCATCCGCTCGAGACCATGAACACCCACGCCAAGGCGATGGAGTGGCTGCGCGTCCACCAGCCGCAGGTGGCCGCGTGCCTGGATCGTGGCGGCCACGCGGTGCAGGACTTCCTGTTCCTGCGCCATTTCTCCTACAGCGCGCGCCAGGTGTTTTCGACCCGGCGCTGGGCGCTGACCGGCGAGGCGGGCGTGTTCCTCGACCCCTTCTACTCGCCCGGCAGCGACTTCATCGCCATCGCCAACACCTACATCTGCGACCTGGTCGCGCGCGACGCGGCGGGCGAACCGTTCGAGCCCTACGTCGCCATGTACGAGCAGCTGTACTTCTCGTTCTACGAGAACACGCTGACGCTCTACCAGGACCAGTACCCGCTGTTCGGCGACGAGCGGGTCATGCCGGTCAAGGTGATCTGGGACTACACCTACTACTGGGCGCTGCTGGCGCCGCTGTTCTTCGGCCAGCGGCTGACCGACCTGCCGGTACTGGGGCGACTGCGCCCGCTGTTCGAGCAGGCCAGCGCGCTCAACCGCGCCATGCAGCCCCTGCTGCGCGAATGGGGCGAGCGCAACCAGGGCCGCGAGGCGCCCGCGGCGCGGCTGCTCGACCAGTTCCGGATCGACTGGTTCCGCGCGATGAACGGCCAGCTGGGCGACCGGCTCGACACGCCCGCGTTCCTGGCGCGCATCGCGGAGAACGTCGGGCGCATGCGCTGGCTGGCCAGCGAGATCCTGGAGCGGGCGCGCGGCGACCATCCGGACATCGACGACCACGGCCTGGCGGCGCAGCTGGACACCCAGGCGACCACCGCGCCGTCGCTGCCGCCTGCGTGGTATGCCGATGCGGCGGAACTCGCCGCCTGAAACGGTCCGCTCAGTCGCCGGGCGGCGGGTTCTCCACCCAGACCGCGATGCCGCTGGCATAGGTCTGGGTCGGCGAGATGTTCACGCCGACGCCCACGCTCGAGGCGCTGCGGCCGCCGAAGCGGCCCACGCCGCCGCCGACGCTGACCGCGCTCTGGTCCGGCCCCTGGCCGGTGCCCTGCAGCAGCACGCCGTTGGCGCCCAGCCGCGCCGCCTCCTTGCGCAGGTTGCGGATCACCGCGTTGGACTTGTTCTGCGCGCCATAGGTGAACGAGCCGCTGCGCACGTCCAGGCGCGCGATCTCCTCATAGCCGCCGGGCGGCGGACCGTAGTAGATGCGCACCTGCGACGGGTCGATCGGGGGACGCGGCGTGCCGGTCAGCACGTGCGAGCTGGCGCAGGCGGCCAGCAGCGCGGCGGCGACGCAGGCCAGCAGGAGGACGGGAAGTCGGGCCATGGCGGCGGGTTCGGTAGGGACCGCAGGCAGTCTCCGCCGCCGCCCGTGAACGCGGCGCGACCCGCGCTCAGCTCATGCCGCCGTCGATGCCGATCACCTGGCCGTTGATGTAGCCGGCGTCCTCCGAGCACAGGAAGGCCACCAGCGCCGCCACTTCCGCAGGGCTGCCGGCGCGGGCGGCGGGCACCATCTGCCGGATCGCCGCCGGCTCGAACACGCCCTCGGTCATGCGCCCGGCGATCACGCCCGGCGCGACCACGTTGGCGGTGATCCCGCGCGATCCCATTTCGCGGGCCAGCGACTTGCTGGCCCCGTGCAGCGCGGCCTTGGCCGCGGCGTAGTTGGCCTGGCCTCGATTGCCCAGCACCGCCGCCACGCTGGAGACGCTGACGATGCGGCCCCAGCGCGTGCGCGCCATCGGCAGCAGCAGCGGCCGGGTGACGTGGAAGAAGCCGTGCAGCGAGACATCGACCACGCGCTTCCACTGCACGTCGGACATGCCCGCCATCGGCGCGTCGTCGTGGACGCCGGCGTTGTTGACCACGACCTGCACCGGACCGGCCTGCAGCAGCGCGTCGATCGCGGCGCCCGTGGCCTCGCCGTCGGCGACGTCGAAGGCGACCGCTTCGGCGCTGCCCCCGTCATCCGCGATCTGCGCGGCCACCGCCTGCGCGCGCGACAGGTTGCCGTTGGCGTGCACGACCACGTGCAGGCCGGCCGCGGCCAGCCGCGTGCAGATCGCGCCGCCGAGGTCGCCGCTGCCGCCGGTGACGAGTGCCCGTTTCATTGCAGGTCCTGCTGGTGGAGACCGTCGATTATGCGGCTGCGGACCTGGGCGCGCACGCACGCGCCCGCGGCGCTCAGGCCGTCGCCGGACCGAGCATCACGGTGGCGCGTCCTTCGGCCAGGACGTTGCCGTCGTGCACGATCCGGAAGCCGTAGAGCTGGCTGTCGTCGCCGGCGGCGACCAGCCGCGCCTCGCATTCCAGCGCGCCCGGCAGGTCGTCGATGCGCGCCACGTGCAGGACCA
>JAEXTE010000227.1 GCA_023453655.1 Pseudomonadota bacterium | reverse complement strand
GGCGAGGTCGGCACGCCAAGTGTCTCGGCGGCAAGCCGACGTATGCCCTCGCGGTCCATGGTCAGCCAGGCCGCGCGCGCGGTGGGCACCACGCGCTGGCCGCGGTCGCGCTCCAGCGCCACCAGGGTCGGGGTGTGGATCGCCTCGATCTCCGGCACCACCAGGTGCGGTCGCTCGCGTTCGATCAGGGCGGACAGCGCGGCCGGATCCAGCATGTCCAGCACGTGGCTGCGATGGGCCACCTGCATCGCCGGGGCATCGGCGTAGCGGTCGGCCGCGATCACTTCCACTCCCAGCCGCTGCAGCTCGATCGCCACTTCCTTGCCCAGTTCGCCCGAGCCGAGCAGCAGCACGCGGGTGGCCGAAGGGGACAGCGGAGTTCCGAGGCGGGGCATGGCGGGGTCCGGCGAACAGGGGCGCCCATTCTAGGGGCGCCGGCGGCCGCCACCCGGCACTTGCCATCTGATATCAGTTTGATATCTTCCAATCGTCCGATGGGGACGCGGAGACCACCATGAAAGAGAACCCGATCCGTTCGCTGCCCGGCATCCCGGCGCTGCTCGCGCTGCTCGCCGCCGCCCTGGCCGCAGGCTGGGTGCTCGTCGACTCCGGCGGTTCGCCCCTGCAGGCCGTGCTCGCCGGCCTGGCCGGGCTGCTCGCCCTGTTCTGCCTGCTCGGCCTGTACATGGTCGAGCCCAACCAGGCCGCGGTGCTGAGCCTGTTCGGCAAGTACGTGGGCACGGTGAAGGAGAACGGCCTGCGCTGGAACACCCCCTTCTACAGCAAGAAGAAGGTCTCGCTGCGGGTGCGCAATTTCGAGAGCGGCAAGCTCAAGGTCAACGAGCTCGACGGCTCGCCGATCGAGATCGCCTCGGTGATCGTCTGGCGCGTGGTGGACTCGGCCGAGGCGGTGTTCAACGTCGACGACTACGAGAGCTTCGTCCACATCCAGTCCGAGGCGGCGCTGCGCGCGATGGCGACCAGCTATCCCTACGACCAGCACGAGGACGGGCAGATCTCGCTGCGCAGCCACCCGGTCGAGATTTCGGACCGGCTCAAGGAGCAGCTCGACGAGCGCCTGACCGCCGCCGGCGTGGACGTGCTGGAAGCGCGCATCAGCCACCTGGCCTACGCGCCGGAGATCGCCCAGGCGATGCTGCAGCGCCAGCAGGCCAACGCCGTGATCGCTGCGCGCACGCGCATCGTGGCCGGCGCGGTGGGCATGGTCGAAATGGCCCTGGCCGAGCTGGAGAAGAGCGGCACGGTCAAGCTCGACGAGGAGCGTCGCGCGGCGATGGTCAGCAACCTGCTCGTGGTGCTGTGCGGAGACCGCAGCACCCAGCCCATCGTCAATACCGGCTCGCTGTACTGAGCGCCATGGATGCCCTCGGCCCGCTGCTGATCGCGCTCACCGCGCTGCCCGCGCTGGGCATCGCCGCCTGGCAGGCGCGCGCGGCGGCGGTCGATCCGAAGGCGCGCGGGCTGGCACTGCGCTGGGCCGGGATCGCGCTGGCGATGTTCGCTGGCGCGATCGGACTGTACTTCGCGGGCGGCCGCGGCGGCGCGACCGCTGTGGCGGTGCTGATGGTGGTCGTGGTCAACGTCCTGCTGGTGTCGATGCTGCTGCACCTGCGCGGCCGGAGGCGGGACTGATGGCCGAGCGCAAGGCCTATCCGCTGCGGATCAACGCCGACGTGCTGGCCGCGGCCCAGAAGTGGGCCGACGACGAACTGCGCAGCCTCAACGCGCAGATCGAATACGTGCTGCGCGACGCGCTGCGCAAGGCAGGGCGGCTGCCGAATCCGCCGAGGGAACCGGGCGAAGGAGAGGAACAACCATGAGCCAGCGCTGGGAACACAAGGTGGTCGAAGTCACCACCACCCTGTTCAACCGCAAGCTCACCGAGAAGATCCAGGAAGAGCTCGACCGGCACTCGCGCCAGGGCTGGGAGCTGGTGGCGGTCAGCCACACCAACGCGGTCGACTCGGTGCGCCTGTACCTGAAGAAGGCGGTCTGAGATGCGCCGCTGCCGGTCGCGGACCCCAACCGCCGGGCCGTTGCGGCCTGGCGCGGGGATGACGTGGGGGACGGCCGGATGACGCGCCAGGAGGTTGCCGTGAGCCCACTGTCGCGGGTCGCCTGGCTGTGGCTGCTGGTGCCGTCGCTGGCCCTGCTCGCCGGCGCATGGCTGCATGCGTCGCGGGTCGCCACGCCGGCGCCCGGCTCGTTGCTGGCCCCCTTCATGTTGGCGCTCGTTCTGGTCGTGCCGTGGCTGGCCCTGCGCCGGCGCAGGATCGCCATCGAAGGCCGCGAGCTGGTGGTGGCCGCCGCGTTCCATACCCGCCGCGTCGCGCTCGATGCGCTGGACCTGGTGCAGGCACGGATCGTCGACCTGGCCGAGCACACCGGTTACAGGCCGATGCTGGGGCTCAACCGCTTCGGACTGCCGACCTATCGCGCCGGCCACTACCTGCTGCGCAACCGCAAGCGCGCGTTCTGCCTGCTCACCGCCACCGACCGCGTGCTGGTGCTGCCGCAGCGCGACGGCCGCGTGCTCCTGCTCAGCCCGGAGCGGCCGCGCGAACTGCTCGATCGCCTGCGCGAACTGGCGAGCCCGCCACCGCACCGATAAGCTGCGGCGATGCGCACGCCGCTCCGTACCCTGCTCAACACGCCCGAGATCGAGCTGTGGCCAGCCTGGCTGCTGCGCGCCCGCGCCAGCGGCGATGCGCGGACCCTGGCGCGCGCCACCCACGTCCTGCGCCGCAAGCGCGACGGGGGTTATCTCGCCGCCGTGCTGCCCGAGGGCCTGATGCCGCTGCAGCCGCGCCTATCGCGCGAACCCGGCCTGGATGACGCGCTCGACCTGCTCGACGATCCGCCGCGCGCCCACTCGCGTGCCGGCACGCTGCCACTGCACCGCCTGGCCGAGCGGCTCGACGCGCTGGGGCTGGAAGCCGCCGCCTACGCGGACGACTGCGGGCTGCCGCTGGTGCCCGAACCCGCGCAGCTGGCGCTGGCGGGCTTCGACCGCTACCGGCGCCCGCTCTGGCTGCGGGCCGGCGCCGCGCGCGCCTGGACCCGGATGCACCTGGCCGCGGCGCGCGAGGGCGTGGCGCTGGATGCGATTTCCGGCTATCGCAGCCACGACTACCAGCTGGGGATCTTCGAGCGCAAGCGCGCGCGCGGGCTGGCGCTCGCGGAGATTCTCAAGGTCAACGCCGCCCCCGGTTTCAGCGAACACCATTCGGGCGACGCACTGGACATCGGCGCGCCGGGAGAGCCCCCGGCGGAAGAATCCTTCGAGCAGACCGCGGCGTTCGCCTGGCTGCAGCGGCACGCCGCTGGGTTCGGATTCGCGATGAGCTACCCGCGCGGCAATCCGCACGGAATCGTGTACGAGCCCTGGCACTGGCGCTACCGGCGGCCTGCCGCCGGGGCGTGCCCCCCCCGCCGGGCCGCGGCCCGGCC
>JAEXTE010000280.1 GCA_023453655.1 Pseudomonadota bacterium | reverse complement strand
TCTTCTCGATCAGCCGCGCCTTGTTCACCTGGTAGGGGATCTCGGTGACGATGATCGACTCGCGACCGTTGTCGGCCACCTCGACGTCGCACTTGGCGCGGATGCGCACGCGGCCGCGGCCGGTGCGGTAGGCCAGGTGGATGCCACCCACGCCGTTGATGATGCCGCCGGTGGGGAAATCCGGGCCCGGGATGTATTCCATCAGGCCGTCGATGTCGATCTCCGGGTTGTCGATCAGCGCGATCAGCGCATCGACGACCTCGGACAGGTTGTGCGGCGGAATGTTGGTGGCCATGCCGACCGCGATGCCGGCCGAGCCGTTGACCAGCAGGTTCGGGAAGCGCGTCGGCATCACCGACGGCTCGAGCTCCTTTTCGTCGTAGTTGGGCTGGAAATCGACGGTTTCCTTGTCGATGTCCGCCATCAGCTCGTGGGTGATGCGCGCCATGCGCGCCTCGGTGTAACGCATCGCCGCGGCGGAGTCGCCGTCGACCGAACCGAAGTTGCCCTGCCCGTCCACCAGCATGTAGCGCAGCGAGAACGGCTGGGCCATGCGCACCAGGGTGTCGTACACCGACTGGTCGCCGTGCGGGTGGTACTTACCGATGACGTCACCGACGATACGCGCCGACTTGTAGTACGGCTTGTTGCTGTGCGCGCCAAGCTCGTTCATCGCGTGCAGCACGCGGCGATGCACGGGCTTGAGGCCGTCGCGGACGTCCGGCAGCGCGCGCCCCACGATCACGCTCATGGCGTAATCGAGGTAGCTGCGCCGCATTTCGTCTTCGAGGTTGACCGGGATGATTTCCTGCGCGAGATCGGTCATCGAGTTGCTTGCGTCCTGTGTATGCCGGGCTTCCCCGCGGCTGCCGGCAGCCGCCCGGAAAACGTGACGGCGGGCCTGTCGGCCGCGCCGGAATCAATCGCGGAATGCTATCACTAACGCCGTCTTTTCGCCAGCATATTCCTGCGCGAAAACAACCACTTGCGGATCCTTGCGCGGCGACAGCCGCATCGCTCCCGCCCCTTCGCCATCCGGATCTCCGACGCCGTCCGCGATACGTTTCCGGATCGGCCGCCAGCAGCAGTGCCTGACAGCTGTCAGTACAGCGGGGCGGCCCGCAGCTCCACACTGTCCGCACCCGCCCGCATCCGGTCCCGATGAGGTCGAGCGCACCGTCCCCGCTTCCGCGCCTGTTGCTGTTCGCCATCGCCCTGGTGGTGCTGTGGCGGCTGACGCTGGGAATGCCCGAGGTCCTGTCCGACCGGCGCGCGCAACGTATTGCGCAAGGCGTGCTGCTGTCGGCCGGCGTCGTCGCGCTGGTCTGGGGCCTGCTCCGGTACGACCGGCTGCCCTGGCGCGTGGCGGGATGGAGCGCGGCGGCAGGCAGCAACCTGCGCGCCTTCGCCGCGGGTATCGCACTGTGGCTGCTGCCCGCCGCCGCTGGCGTGGCTCTCTGCCTGTGGCTGGACTGGGCGACGCTGTCGCCGCGCCCGGGGGCGACGAATCCGGCCCTGCTCCTGCCGGGCATCGCCCTGGCCGTTCTCCTGTCGGAGGCCCTGCCCGAGGAACTGGGGCTGCGCGGCTACGTCCAGGGCCTGGTCGGGCGGCACGCGCCGGCGTGGGCCGCCCTGCTGGCGCAGCTGGCGGTATTCGTCGCTTTCGCCTGGGCGGTCGGCGCGCTGGATTCGCTGCAGCAGTGGATGTTCGTGCCGGGGCTCGGGTTGATCCTCGGCTATGCGCGGGCGCTGTCGGGCCGGCTGTGGACCTGCATCGGCATCCACTGGGCCTGGATGACCGCGACCCAGTGGCTGTTGGCCGCGTTCGACATCGGCGGCGCGCAGACCCTGCTGTTCGTGGCCTGCGTCCTGCTGCCCTCGACCACCATCGGCATCGTGCTGGGCCTGCAGCGGCCGGACTTCGACTGGCGCCGGCGCGAGCGCTGAGCACCGCTGCGGCCGATCCAGACCTTCGCGCCGGCCTGAAAACCGGGTCTCCCGACAGACGGTACTTTCCCATCGCGCCCCAACTGTGCATACACTATATGCACAGTATGAACACTGACCTCCACATCTCGCAGACCGATGCGCGGCCCATGTATCTCCAGATCGTGGAACAGGTGCGTGCGCGCATCGCGTCCGGGGAGTGGCCTGCCGGCCAGGAGCTGCCGTCGATCCGGGCGCTGGCCGCGGCGATCCGGGTCAGCGTGATCACGGTCAAGCGCGCCTACCTCGACCTGGAGTCCGAGGGCGTGATCGTCACCCGCCACGGCAAGGGCTCGTTCGTGGCCGACAGCGGCCGCGGCAGCGCGGCGAGCGAGCTGCAGCAGCAGAAGCTCGACGAGCACCTGCGCGGGGCCGCCGACATCGCCCGCCAGCTGGGCATGACCGACCAAGAACTCGAAGCACGACTGCGCAGCGCGCTGCGCGCCGGGAGCACATCATGAGCACCACCGCCCACCTGCGCATGCGGGGCGTCAGCAAGGCCTACCGCTTCTTCCAGCTGCAGGGGATCTCCTTCGACCTGGAGCCCGGCGAGGTACTGGGCCTGGTCGGGCCCAACGGCGCCGGCAAGAGCACCACCCTGCGCATGGCCATGGGCATGCTGGCGCCGGATGCGGGCGAGATCCGCGTGCTGGGCCACCCCATGCCATCGGCGCAGGCCGAGGCCAAGCGCGATATCGGCTACATCTCGGCCGACATGCGCCTGGTCCCGAACGCGACCATCGCCTGGCACATGGCCTTCGTGTCCTCGGCCTATCCGGGCTGGGACGCGGACTATGCCGCGACCCTGCTGCGCCGCTTCAACCTGCATCCGCAGCAGGCGACGCGCACGCTCTCGCATGGCGAGCAGGTCAAGGCCGCCATGCTGCTGGCGCTGGCGCGACGGCCCCGGCTGCTGGTGCTCGACGAGCCCGGGAACGGCCTGGACCCGGTCGCGCGCCAGGAGCTGCTGACCGAATTCATGGACGTGCTGCGCGACGACAGCCGCTCGATCCTGTTCTCATCGCACAACACCGTGGACGTCGAGCGCATTTCCGACCGGATCGCCTTCATGGACCGCGGGCGGCTGCTCGAATGCAGCGACAAGGAGGCTTTCCTGGAGCGCTGGCGCCGCATCGAGGTGCAGCTCGAACCCGGCGCCACCCTGCCCCCGCTGCCGCACATCGTGGCCGAGTCCGGCGAGGGCCGCTTCCGCACCCTCACCACCAACCGCTTCGACGAGGCGCAGCTCGCGCAGCTGGGGGATGCCGCGCGCGTCGTCCAGCGCATGAGCCTGGAAGAGATTTTCGTCGCCAACGTCATGCATCACCGGGAAGCGCGCAATCCATGAACGGTATCGTCTTCCGGCTCATCGCCAAGGAACTCCACGTCCACCGCTGGATGATGCTGGCGACCGCCGCCGCCGCGGCGCTCTCGGCGCTGGCCTGCGCCTTCGGCGGCTTGGCCTTCAACGTCGGCGCGATCGCCTGGATCACCGCGGTGATCGCCGGCGGGGTGATGCTCGCGATCTACGGCGTGGCCAACGAGCGCAAGGAACAGTCGCTGCAGTTCCTGCTCGCCCTGCCGGTCTCGATTCCGCAGTACGTGCTGGCCAAGACGTTCGGCCTTGTGCTGGCCTTCGCCCTCCCCTGGCTGGCCGCCACGCTCTCGGCCGTGCTCCTGGTGCTGGCCTCGCCGGCGGTCCCCGACGGGATGCTGCCCTTCGTCGTGGTGCTGTCCGGCTACCTGCTCGCCAACTTCGCCATCGTGCTCTGCGCGGCGCTGCATGCGCGCTCGGAAGGCGCGATGACCGCCGCGATCATCCTCACCAACATGTCGGTCAGCGTCTTCATGTTCGTCGTCGGCGCCCTGCCGGGTATCCGCAACCATCTCGATGCGGCCGCGCCAGTGTGGAACGGCACCGTGTTCAACGTGCTGCTGGTCGAGGCGCTGGTCCTCGTGCTCGCCATCGCCCTGCCGCAGCTCACCGTCGCGCGCCGCCGCGACTTCCTCTGAAAGGACGCCGTCATGTCCCGTATCGACCCGCAGCGCCTGCACGCGCTCGATGCCGTCCGCGGTTTCGCGCTCCTGCTCGGCGTGGCCTTCCACGCCGCCCTGTCCTTCATGCCGGGCTGGCCGCCCGGGCTGTGGGCCATGAACGACAGTTCGCCCAGTGCCTTGCTGGGCGACGCCGCCTTCGTCTCCCATGTATTCCGGATGACGCTGTTCTTCCTCATCGCCGGCTACTTCGCGCGGCTGCTGCACGGGCGCTTGGGGACCGCAGGATTCTGGAAGAACCGCGCCCTGCGCATCGGCCTGCCCCTGGCCGCAGGCTGGGTAGTGCTGTTCCCGCTGATTTCGGCGGTCTGGGTTGCCGGCCTGACCAAGGTGTTCGGCGGCACTATTCCCGAGATGCCGGCGATGCCGAAGGTCGCCGGCGCGTTTCCGCTCACCCACCTGTGGTTCCTGTACCAGCTGCTGCAGTGCTATGTGCTGGCGCTGCTGGTAGCGGGGCTGGTCGCGCGCATCGATCGCGGGCAGGCGCTGCGCAGCATGGTCGATCGCCAGGTTTCGACCGTACTGCGGCTGCCGGTCGTCGTCCTGTTCGTGCTCGCCCTGCCCGTCGCCGGCACCCTGCTGCCGCTGTCCAACTGGTTCTACTGGACCGGCATTCCCACGCCCGACCAGAGCCTGGTCCCGCAGCTCGCGCCGCTGGTGGCGTACGGCACCGCCTTCGCCGTGGGCTGGCTGCTGCATCGGTCCGCCGACGGACTGGCGACGCTGGCACGCCACTGGCTGCCGAACCTGTTGGCCGGCGCGCTGGCCGCGGCCTGGATGCTGGTGAGCATGCGCGCGACGCCGATGGCGCCGGATGGCGTGCCCGCCAATCCGCTGGTGCTGATCGAGGGGGCGGTGCTGACCAAGGCCGGCTTCGCGCTGATGCACGGCGTGGCCGCCTGGGGCCTGGCGCTGGGCCTGACCGGCGCGGCGCTGCGCTGGCTGGACGGCTACAGCCCCGTGCGCCGCTATATCGCCGACGCCTCGTACTGGATCTACCTCGCGCACCTGCCGGTGGTCGCCGCGCTGCAGGTCTGGGTCGGGCACTGGCCGTTGCACTGGAGCCTGAAATACCCCGTCATCCTGGCCGTCAGCTTCGCCGTGCTGTTCGCCAGCTACCACTGGCTGGTGCGGCCGACCCTGATCGGGCAGTTGCTCAACGGCCGTCGCGTGCGCCGGGGCAAAGGCGACGCTCCGCAGCCGCTGCCGCCTTCCCCCGCACCGCGCGGGACGCGCACGACGCAGCCGCATGGCGCAGCGCCCGTGGCCGCCCTGCAGGGCATCACCCGCAGCTTCGGCGGGGTGACCGCGCTGGACCGTTTCGACCTGCAGCTGCGCCGCGGCGAGCTGCTGGCCCTGCTCGGTCCCAATGGCGCCGGCAAGACCACGGCCATCTCGCTGTGGCTGGGCCTGCTTGAACCCGACGCCGGCGCGGTCGACCTGCTCGGCGGCCCACCGCAGGACACCATGCGCCGCCAGGGCCTGGGCGCGATGATGCAGGACGTCGAACTGCCGAAGGAGCTGACCCCGCGCGAGCTGGTGCGCCTGGCCTCGAGCTACTACGCCGATCCGCTCGACCTCGACGAATGCCTGCGCCGTGCCGGCGTGACCGGGTTCGCCGACCGCGCCTACGGCAAGCTCTCCGGCGGCCAGAAGCGGCTCGCGCAGTTCGCCGTCGCCATCTGCGGGCGGCCGCGCGTGCTGTTTCTCGACGAGCCTTCCGTGGGCCTGGACGTGCAGGCGCGCGAAGCGCTGTGGACCAGCATCCGCGGCCTGCTCGCGACGGGCTGTTCGATCGTGCTCACCACCCATTACCTGGAGGAAGCCGAGGCGCTGGCCGACCGCGTGGCCGTCGTCGCCAGGGGACGCCTGGTCGCCTCGGGCAGCGTCGACGAGATGCGCACCCTGGTCGCGCGGCGCCGGATCAGCTGCGAAACACGGCTGGGCGAAGCCGAGGTTGCCGGCTGGCCCGGCGTGCAGGAGGTCCGGCGCGAGCGCGACCGCCTGCACCTGACCGCCGTCGATGCCGAGCGCGTGGTGCGCCGACTGCTGGCCGAGGACCCGGCCCTGTCGCGGCTGGAAGTGCGCGAGGCCGGGCTCGGTGAAGCCTTCAACACCCTCACGAAGGAAGCCGCATGAACACCATCGCCCCTGCGCTGCCGTTGCCGAGACCCTCCGCGCGACGCGTGCTGCGCGCCTACGCCGAGGAGGCGCGCTGCGAGGCGCTGCGCATGCTCCGCAACCCCGGACTTGCCTTTCCGGTACTGCTGATGCCGGTCGCGCTGTACGCCCTGATCGCATTGGCGGTGGCCGGCAAGGCGACCGCGGAAGATCCCGCGGCCGGCGTCTTCCTGTTCGCCGCATTCGCGGTGATGGCGGTCAGCATGCCGGGGCTGTTCGGCATCGGCGCCTCGCTGGCGATGGAGCGCGAAATGGGCCTGCTGCGGCTCAAGCGCGCCCAGCCGGCGCCCATCGGCAGCTGGCTGGTGGCCAAGCTCGCCTGCGGCCTGGGCTTCGGCGTGCTCGCCTACCTGCCGATCCTGGCCACGGCCCTGCTCGCCGGCCGGCTGGAGTTGGACATGGGGCGCATCGTCCTGCTGAGCATGGTGCTGGTCGCGTGCGCGATTCCGTTCTGCGCGATGGGCCTGATGATCGGCACCCTGTTCAAGGGCAGCGCCGCCCCGGGCTACGCAAACCTGGTCTACCTGCCGGGCTGCTACCTGTCGGGCATGTTTTTCCCGCTGCCCGAATCGCTGCACTGGCAGGTGCCGGCATGGCCGCAGTTCCACGTGATCCAGCTGGCGATGCATGCCGCGGGCGTGGAGAAATTCCAGTTCGAACCGCTGGCGATGGCGATCGTCTATTCGGTCGGCTTTACCGTGCTGTTCAGCGCGGCGGCGATCTGGCGGCTGGCGCGCAAGGGGTGAGCGCGGCCGCATGGCGTATCGCCGCCGCGCGACCGGGCGGCGACGATACGCGGATCAGGCGGCGAACAGTGCCCGCATCGACGCGGTGTCGGGATGCTGGACGATGCCCTTCTCGGTCACGATCGCATCGATCAGCGAGGCCGGGGTCACGTCGAACACCGGGTTCCAGGCCGGCACGCCCTCGGCCACGGTGCGCTGGCCGCCGACGCCGTAGAGCTCGGCGGGATCGCGTTCCTCGATCTCGATCAGATCGCCCGAGGCGGTGTCCATGTCGACCGTCGAGGACGGGGCCACCACCATGAACTTCGCGCCATGGTGGCGCGCGGCGATCGCCAGCTGGTAGGTGCCGATCTTGTTGGCGGTGTCGCCGTTGGCGCAGATGCGGTCGGCGCCGACCACCACCCACTGCACCGCGCCGGTCTTCATCAGGTGGGCGGCGGCGGAGTCGGCGATCAGGGTGGCCGGGATGCCGTCCTGCAGCAGCTCCCAGGCGGTCAGGCGCGCGCCCTGCTGCCAGGGACGCGTCTCGCCGGCGTAGACCTTGCCGATGCGACCCTCGGCGACGCCGGCGCGGATCACGCCCAGTGCGGTGCCGAAACCGGCGGTGGCGAGCGATCCGGTATTGCAGTGGGTCAGCACGCCGCTGCCCGGCGCGACCAGCGAAGCACCCAGCGTGCCCATCGCGTGGTTGGCGGCGAGGTCCTCGGTCTCGATCGCGCGCGCCTCGGCTTCCAGCGCCGCGCGCCAGTCCATGCCCTCGCCCGCCCGAGCGCGCAGCAGCGCGGCGCGCATGCGTGCCAGCGCCCAGGCGAGGTTGACGGCAGTGGGGCGCGCGGCGTTGAGCCGCTGCAGCGCCGGTTCCAGCGCCTGCGCCGCGGCCTCCGCATCGGTGGCCTCGACCTCGCGCGCGGCCAGCACCGCTCCCCAGGCGGCGGAGATCCCGATGGCCGGCGCGCCGCGCACCGCGAGCGCGTGGATGGCTTCGGCCACTTCGTCGCTGCTACGGCAGGCCACGTACTCCACCACGAAGGGCAGCTTGCGCTGGTCCAGCAGTTCCAGCGCGTCGCCGGTCCAGCGGATCGGGCGGATGCGGTCGTAGCGGGCGTAGTCGATGACCTGGTTCATGGCGCCATTCTACGCCGCGGCAGGCGACGGCTCAGGCGCGGTGGAAGTCGTAGGCCAGCACGTCGGCGATGGCGCCGGTGCCCACCATCGCCATCAGCAGGCGGTCGATGCCGAGCGCGACGCCGGCGCAACCGGGCATGCCGGAGGCCAGCGCCTCGAGCAGGGCCTCGTCGATCGGAGGCTGGACCGCGCCGCGGGCGGCGCGGACCGCGTGGTCGCGTTCGAAGCGGGCGCGCTGTTCGGCAGCGTCGGTGAGCTCGTGGTAGCCGTTGGCCAGCTCCAATGGGCCGAGGTAGAGCTCGAACCGCTCGGCCACGTCCACGTCATCGCGACGCACCACCTTGGCCAGCGCGCACTGGCTTGCCGGATAGTCGTACATCGCCAGCAGCTGGTCCTGCGGAAACGCCGGCTGGATGCGATGGGTCATCAGCAGGTCGAGCCAGTCGTCGCGGGTGAGGCCTTCCGGGTCGATGGCACCGTCGAAGGCCGCGCGCAGTTCGTCGACCGACGCCGTCATCGGATCCAGGCCCAGCGCCTCGCGATAGACCTCGCGGAACGAGGCCTTGCGCAGCGTCGCCCCACGGCCGACCAGGCCCAGCGCCGCGCGTACCAGCGTGGCGGTCTCGTCGATCAGCGGGTCCAGCGTCCAGCCAACGCGGTACCACTCGAGCATGGTGAACTCGGGATTGTGGCGGCCGCCGGCCTCGCCGTCGCGGAACACGCGTCCCAGCTCGTAGCAGTCGCCGAGACCTTCGGCCAGCAGCCGTTTCATCGGGAACTCGGCCGAGGTCCGCAGCCAGCGCGTGCGCGGCCCGCCTTCCGTGCGGCCGGAGAATTCCAGCTGGAACGAGGCGATGTTCGGGTCGGTGTTGCCGGCGCGCGAGAGCACTGGCGTCTCGACCTCGAGCACGCCGCGTGCGTCGAAGAACTCGCGCACCAGCCGGTTGAGCCGGGCGCGCAGGCGCAGCGCCGCGTGGTTCATGCCGACTCCCCTTCCAGCACGCGGGTGAGGATGTCGCGCTGGTCGTCGCGGAAGCCGTTGCGCAGGTAGAGCGTTCTCGCGCGCGGGTTGTGGTGGTTCACTTCCAGCCGTGCGACCGCGGCGCCCTGCCCCCGCGCCCAGTCGCAGGCCGCCGCCAGCATCGCGGTGCCGAGCCCGCGCCCCCGCGCCTCCGGCGCCAGGTACAGCTCGTCGACCAGCACGTGGCGGCCGCCCTGTTCGATGCTGAAGCACCAGCCGAGGATGAGATAGCCGACGCACGCGCTGTCGACTTCGGCGAACAGCAGCGCGCCCAGCGCCGGATCGGCGAGCAGCTGGTCGAGGCCGCGGCGCACGCGGGCCTCGTCGAGCGGAATGCGGTCTTCGGCGTAGAAGCTGCGCAGCATGTCGAACAGCCGCGGCAGCTCGTCGGGCTGCACGGGCCGCAAGGCCATCTGCGCGCTCACGCATGCTTCCCGAGGAAGTCCAGCAGCTGCGCCTCGTCCCAGACTTCGATACCCAGCTCCTGCGCCTTGGCGAGCTTGGAACCCGCGGCCTCGCCGGCCACCACCAGGTGCGTCTTCTTCGAAACGCTGCCGGCCACCTTGGCACCCAGCGCCTCGAGCCTTTCGCCGGCTTCGTCGCGGGTCATCGCCGAGAGGCTGCCGGTCAGCACCACGGTCCTGCCATCGAGCGGGCCGGCCGCGCGTTCGGCTTTGGCCGGCGCGGCCTCCAGAAGGCGTCGCATGGCAGCATCGGCGGCGCGCAGTTCCGCCAGCGCGTCCTCGGCGGCAAGGTAGGCGGCGAGGTTCTCCGCGCCCGCGCTCGACGCGCCCGCGCCCGCCCATCCGCTGGCATTGGCGCGCAGCAGCGCGTCGAGCGTGCCATAGGTCTCGGCCAGCCGTTCCGCGCTCTTGCCGCCGAGCTTGTCGACCGGCAGCGTGCCGATCAGGTGGGCCAGGCCCAGCCGTTCGCGCAGCGCGGCCGAGGGCGCGCCCTCGTCGGTGAACGTGACCCCGGCTGCGAGCAGCGCGGCGACCACCGCCGCATTGCCCGCCTGCTCGAAGAAGGTGGCGATCGAGCGCGCGACCTCCGCGCCGATGTCCGGCAGCGCCTGCAGCAGCACGGCGGGTGTGGTCCGCACGAACTCCAGCGTGCCCAGCCACGCCGCCAGCGACTTGGCCGTGGTCTCGCCCAGGTGCGGGATGCCGAGCGCGAACAGGAAGCGCGGCAGCGTCGTGCGCTTGCTCGCCTCGATCCCGGCCACCAGGTTATCCGCCCAGCGCGTGGCCAGCTTGCCGGACACGTCGACGGCCAGGTGGCGGCGCAGGAACGCGGCGTTCTTCCAGTCCATGGCCCCGTCGGCGAGCGCCCTCTGCCCTGCGATATCCAGCGCCAGCGCGCCGCGGCTGTCGGACACGGCCGCCAACAGCTCGGCCGTCGTACCCGTGTCGAGCGCGGTCTTCATCCGCACCAGGTCCTCGACCGTGAGCGCGTACAGGTCGGCCGGCGAATGCACGAAGCCGAATTCCACCAGCGCCTCGGCTTGCCGGTCGCCCAGGCCTTCGATGTCCATCGCGCGGCGCGAGGCGAAGTGGCGCACGGCCTCCTTGCGCTGCGCCGGGCAGGACAGCCCGCCGCTGCAGCGCCAGGCCGCGGCACCCTCCTCGCGCACCAGTTCCGAGCCGCAGACCGGGCAATGCGACGGCATCGTCCAGGGCACGGCACCCGCCGGACGCCGTTCCCCGATCACCCGTACGATCTCGGGAATCACGTCGCCAGCGCGGCGCACGATCACCGTGTCGCCCTCGCGCGCGTCGAGCCGCGCGATCTGGTCGGCGTTGTGCAGCGTCGCGTTGGTGACGGTGACGCCCGCGACCTGCACCGGTTCGAGCCGTGCGACCGGCGTGATCGCGCCGGTGCGTCCGACCTGCACCTCGATCGCGCGCAGCACCGTCGACTGTTCCTGCGCCGGGAACTTGTGCGCCAGCGCCCAGCGCGGCGCGCGCGAGACGAAGCCCATCTCGCGCTGCTGGTCGTAGTCGTCGAGCTTGTAGACGACGCCGTCGATGTCGTAGGGCAGCGCGTCGCGCAGCTTGCCGATGCGGCGGAAGTAGGCGAGCAGGCCGTCGAAACCCTGGGCGGTGTCGACCTCGGGCGCCACCGGGAAGCCGAAGCCGCGCAGCAGGGCCAGGGTCTGCGAATGGGTCTCGGGCAGTTCCAGCCCGCGCACCTCGCCCACGCCATAGGCGAAGAAGGCCAGCGGCCGGCGCCGCGTGACCGCGGGATCGAGCTGGCGCAGCGACCCGGCCGCGCCGTTGCGCGGATTGGCCAGGAGCTTCTCGTTGCGTTCCAGCGCCGCCGCGTTCCATGCCTCGAAGGCCTTGCGT
>JAEXTE010000252.1 GCA_023453655.1 Pseudomonadota bacterium | reverse complement strand
ACTCGAGCGTGTCGGGGTCGGCGCCGAGATCGAGCGCACGATCCAGCGCGGACAGCCACTCCGCAGGCATGGGGGCGGCCGATGCGGCGCGCAGCACGACCCAGGCGATGTCCGCGCCGTTGCTCGTGTCCGTGTCCGTGCCCGTGTGCGCATCGGCATCGGCATCGGCCTGCAGCAACAGTCCGGCGTAGCCGCAGTCGCGCAGCAGCGGCTGCAGCGCCTCGCGCATCGCCAGCGCGTTGCCACGGCGCGCGGCGAGCAGGTGCCAGGCGAACCCGGCGCGCTCCACGCGCACGGCGGCATGCTTGAGCTCGGGCTGGCGCGAACGCGCATCCACCGCCGGCAGGCTGACGGTGTTGATGCCGCCGCTGGACAGGTGCTGGCCGCTCCAGTGCATCGCCGCGAACACCGTGCCGGACGACACCTCGTCCGACAGCTCCAGCGGCAACACCAGCTCGCCGCGCTTGCTCGACACGCGCACCAGCTCGCCGGCTTGCAGTCCACGCCGCGCGGCGTCCTCCGGATGCATGCGCAGGGCCGGGTCCGGGCTGTGCGCGTACAGCGCCGGCACGCGGCCGGTGCGCGACATCCCGTGCCACTGGTCGCGCAGGCGTCCGGTCAGCAGGCGCAGCGGATAGCGCGCCGACACCGGTTCGGCAACGCTGCGGTAGGGCGTGGGATGGAAGCGCGCGCGGCCGTCGGCGGTGGCGAACACGCCGTCGGCGTAGCGCCGCGCCTGTCCCTGCGCCGCGTCGGCAGGCATCGGCCACTGCTGCGGGCCGCCGCGCTCGAGCAGCGCATAGTCGAGCCCGCCGATGTCGAGGTCCCGGCCGATGGTGAGCGCGCGATGCTCGTCGAAGATCGCCGACGGCGTATCGGCGCCGAACAGCGGCGCGGCGCCCGGCACGGCGAGTCGCGCTTCCAGCCTCCGTGCGACCTCGCGCGCGATCCACCAGTCCGGCTTCGCCTGCCCGGGCGCGGCCACCGCCGCGCACACGCGCGAGATGCGCCGTTCCGAGTTGGTGACCGTACCTTCCTTTTCGCCCCAGGTGCTGGCCGGCAGCAGCGCGTCGGCGTAGGGCACGGTGTCGGTTCCGGCGTAGCACTCCTGCACGATGACGTACTCGGCGCGCTGCAGCGCCTCGCGCACGCGGCCGATGTCCGGCATCGAATGGGCGGGATTGGTGCAGGCGATCCAGACCGCCTTGAGCTTGCCGCTGTGCAGCGCGTCGAACAGTTCCACCGCGGCCAGCCCCGGTTTCGCCGGCAGCGTGCCCGGCGCCAGCGACCACAGCGCCTCGACCTCGGCGCGGTGCGCGGGATCCTCGAGCTCGCGATGCGCGGCCAGCATCGTCGCCATGCCGCCGACCTCGCGCCCGCCCATGGCGTTGGGCTGGCCGGTGAGCGAGAACGGTCCCGCGCCCGGGCGCCCGAGCTGGCGCGTGGCCAGGTGCAGCTGGATCAGGGCCAGGTTCTTGTCGGTGCCGTGCGCGGACTGGTTCAGGCCCATGCAGTACAGCGACAGCGCCGCGGGGCTGCGGCCGAACCATTCGGCCGCGGTCACCAGGTCCTGGACCTCGATGCCGCAGAGTTCGGCCGACATGCGTGGCGTGTACTCGCGCAGCAGCTGCTTGAGCTCGCCGAAGCCGCTCGTATGCGCGGCAATGAAGTCCTGGTCCAGCAGCCCTTCCCAGACCAGGTGGTGGAGCATGCCGTTGAACAGCGCGACGTCGGTGCCCGGCTGGATCGCGAGGTGCAGGTCGGCCATGGCGGCGGTATCGGTGCGGCGCGGATCGGCCACGATCCAGCGCACCTGCGGGTCGCGCGCCCTGGCCTCTTCCAGCCGGCGGAACAGCACCGGATGCGCGTACGCCGCGTTGCTGCCGGCGAACAGCACGGTCTTCGCGTGCTCCAGGTCCTCGTAGCAGGTGGGTGGACCGTCGGCGCCGAAGGCGAGCTTGTAGCCTGCCACTGCGCTCGACATACACAGGCGCGAATTGGTGTCGATGTTGGCGGTGCCGAGCAGGCCCTTGGCCAGCTTGTTGAAAACGTAGTAGTCCTCGGTCAGCAGCTGCCCGGACAGATAGAAGGCCACCGCGTCCGGCCCGTGGCGTTCGACGATGCGCGCCAGGCGCTCGGCCACGGTGTCCAGCGCCAGGCCCCAGTCCACGGGGCGACGCGCCTCGCCGCGGGTGGCGCGCAGCTCCGGCTGCAGGATCCGCCCCTGCAGGCTGCGCGCGCTTTCGGCGAGGGTCCGGCCCTTGCTGCACAGGCGCCCGAAGTTGGCCGGGTGCGCCGGATCGCCTTCGACGCCGGTGATGATCTCGCGCCCATCCGCGTCGCTGCGGCTGTGCACCAGCACACCGCAACCTACGCCGCAGTAGCAGCAGGTCGAGCGCGTGGTGCGCGCCTGCGGCTGCAGGGCGTGGCCGCCGTCCATCAGGCGGCCACGCCCGCGTCGACGTCGGTCGCGGCGGTGACTTCCGGGGCGAGCGACAGCCAGACCTCGCCCCCGCGCAGTTCCACCGCGTGGCGCCGGGCGCAGCCCACGTCCGGCGCGCAGGCCTGGCCGCTGTCGAGCGCGATGTTCCAGCCGTGCAGCGGGCAGGTCACGGTATCGCCGGCGACGATCCCCTGCGACAGCGGCCCGCCCCTGTGCGGGCAGCGGTCGGTGAGCGCGAACACGCGGTCGACGGCCGGACGGAACAGGGCGATGTCATCGCCGCCGGGACGGCGCAGCACGCGCGCGCCGAGCACGGGGATCTCGTCGATCGCGCAGACGTGGACCCAGGGAGGTGCGGTTTCCATGCTCATTCCTCCAGGGCGATGGCAATGGGTCGCGGGCTCGCGTCGCCGGCCAGCGTCAGCGGTGCGTATTCGCGTGGCTTCGCGCCGGCGATGCGTGCGGCCCAGGGATCGGGCAGGCCCTCGAGCGCGAACAGCAGGCGTTCGTAGAGCGCGCGGCGGCTGCCAGCGTCCTCGACCACCTTGCGCTTGATGTAGTCCAGACCCACGCGCTCGATGTAGTGCACCGTGCGGTCGAGGTAGTAGGCCTCCTCGCGGTAGAGCTGCAGGAAGGCGCCGGTGTACTCCTTCACTTCGTCCGCGGTCCTGACCTTGCACAGGAAGCGCGCCACCTCGGTGCGGATGCCGCCGTTGCCGCCGACATGGATCTCCCCGCCCGAATCGACCGCGATAATGCCCACGTCCTTGATGCCGGATTCGGCGCAGTGGCGCGGACAGCCGGACACGGCGAGCTTGACCTTGTGCGGGCTCCACATGTTGGCCAGCATGGTTTCCAGGTCGATGCCCATCTGCGTGCTGTTCTGGGTGCCGAAGCGGCAGAACTCGCTGCCCACGCAGGTCTTCACCGTGCGGATCGACTTGCCGTAGGCGTGGCCCGACCGCATGCCGAGGTCGCGCCACACGTCGACCAGGTCTTCCTTCCTCACCCCGAGCAGGTCGATGCGCTGGCCGCCGGTCACCTTCACCATCGGCACCGCGTACTTGTCGGCGACGTCGGCGATGCGGCGCAGCTCGGAGGCGTTGGTCACCCCACCCTTCATCTGCGGGATCACCGAGAAGGTGCCGTCCTTCTGGATGTTGGCGTGCGCGCGCTCGTTGATGAAACGGCTCTGCGGGTCATCGATGGCCTCGCGCGGCCAGGTCGAGAGCATGTAGTAGTTGATCGCCGGCCGGCAGGTGGCGCAGCCGTTGGGCGTGCGCCACTCCATGAAGGCGTAGGCCTGGGCGTGGCTGACCAGGTGGTGGTCGCGGA
>JAEXTE010000230.1 GCA_023453655.1 Pseudomonadota bacterium | reverse complement strand
GCCGCGACCCGCCGGCACGGCTGCGCTGTGGTTCAATCGCGCGACCCTTCGCCAGCCGACCGCCCATGCCCGACGCCCTCCGCCTGCTCCCCCTCCTCGCCCTCGCCGCGGGCCTCTCGCCGCAGCTGGCCGCCGCCGGACCGGTGGCGCTGCATTGCGATCGGCTGTTCGACGCGCGCAGCGGCCGCGTGCTGGGCGAGCACACCATCGTGGTCGAGGACGGCCGCATCCAGTCGGTGCTGCCGGGCCGCGCCAAGCTGGCCGAGGGCGCGGAGTCGGTGATGCTGGCCGGCCGCACCTGCCTGCCGGGCTGGACCGACCTGCACGTGCACCTGGACGGCGAGTCCAGTCCGCAGAGCTATTCCGAGGGCTTTCGCCTGGATCCGGTCGACTACGCCTTCCGCGCCGTCGGCTACGCCGGCAAGACCCTGCGCGCCGGGTTCACCACGGTGCGCGACCTCGGCGGGGAGGTCAGCCCGCACCTGCGCGATGCGATCAACCAGGGCCTGGTCGAGGGCCCGCGCATCTTCGCCGCCGGCAAGTCGATCGCCACCACCGGAGGCCATGCCGATCCCACCAATGGCTACAACTCGATGCTCTCGCACCTGGTCGGCCCGCCGGGTCCGACCGAGGGCGTGATCAATTCCGTCGAGGAAGCGCGCCAGGCCGTGCGCCAGCGCTACAAGGACGGCAGCGACGTGATCAAGATCACCGCCACCGGCGGCGTGCTGTCCTATGCGAAGTCGGGCGACGCGCCGCAGTTCCGCGTCGACGAGATCCAGGCGGTGGTCGAGACCGCGAAGGATTACGGCTACACCGTGGCCGCGCATGCGCACGGCACCGAGGGCATGAAGCGCGCGGTGGTCGCCGGCGTCACCAGCATCGAGCACGGCACCCACATGAGCGACGAGGTGATGCGGCTGATGAAGCAGCACGGCACTTGGTACGTGCCGACCATCTACGCCGGCCGCTTCGTCGCCGACAAGGCCAGGGAGCCGGGCTACTTCCCGGAGATCGTGCGTCCCAAGGCGATCGCGATCGGCTCGCAGATCCAGGCGACGGCCGGCCGCGCCTACCGCGCCGGGGTGAAGATCGCCTTCGGCACCGACCAGGGCGTGGGACCGCACGGCGACAACGCGCGCGAGTTCATCTACATGGTCGAAGCCGGCATCCCGGCGGGCTACGCGCTGCAGGCAGCGACCCTGCACGCGGCGCAGGTACTGGGCGTGGACGACCAGGGCGTGATCGAGGCCGGCAAGCGGGCCGACATCATCGCCCTGCCCGGCGACCCGGTGGCCGACATCGAGGCGGTGCTGGGCGTGGACTTCGTGATGAAGGACGGCCGCATCCATCGCCGGCCGGAGGCCTGATGGACCTGGAATGGCTGGGCTACCTCGCCGCCACGCTCACCACGCTCGCGTTCGTCCCGCAGGCGGCGAAGACCATCCGCAGCCGCGACACCAGCGGCATCTCGCTGGGGATGTACGTGGTCTTCATCGTCGGCGTCGGCTGCTGGTTCGGCTACGGCCTGGCGCTGGGGTCGTGGCCGATGATCCTGGCCAACGCGGTCACCTTCGTGCTGGCGGCGCTGATCCTGGCGCTCAAGCTCCGGCACGGCTGATCCGCGACCTCAAGCTCCGGCACGGCTGGGCCGGGCGGCGCGGGGCCTCAGCGGCGCACGACGCCCGTTGCCCACCACGTCCACGCGAACCAGGCGGCGAACGCGAGCCGCTGGCTGATGCCGGCGCCGAGCAGCGCCGGCACCAGTACGCCCAGCCCGAGCACCAGCAGCCAGGCGATCCCGGTTGCGGGTCGCAATGCAGGCATGGCCGCGGCCAGCAGCCCGGCGCCGGCCAGGAACGCGATCCACCACAGCGTCCACGCCACGGCGTGCAGGCGGCTGGCGCCCGCGTCGGGCTCCTCCGGGTCCAGCGGCAGCAGCCCCTGGGCGGCGAAGGCCAGCGCGGCCAGCAGCAGCAGCGTGCTGCCCAGCCGGGCGTCCATGCCGCTGCCGCCGGGCAGGCGCCCGCGCAGGCGCCAGGCCACCGCGGCCAGCAGGACGCCGGGCATCACGAACACCAGCAGGTTGAACGCCAGCGCGCGCGGCATGCCCTGCGCTCCCGGCAGTGCGAGCGGATGCGCGAGCTGCGAATAGCCCGGCAGGGCGAGGCCGAAGGCGGCGGCCGCGCAGAACGCGATCGCTGCGGCAATGGCGACGACTCGACGCTCTGCCATCACCGTCCCTCCTCCCAGTGGAACACGTCCTCCACGCCCACCCCGAACGCGCGCGCGATGCGGAACGCCAGCTCCAGCGAAGGCGCGTAGCGCCCGGCCTCGAGCGCGAGGATGGTCTGGCGCGTAACCCTGCAGGCGTCGGCCAGCGCCTGCTGGGTCATCTCGCCGTGCTCGAAGCGCAGTCGCCGGATCACGTTGGCGATGGGCGTTCCGGTCATTGCCGGTCGCGCCAGTACAGCCAGGCCGTGCGCGCCTCGCCGGCCACGTTCGCCACCAGGATCGGCAGCAGCAGGAGCGATGCCGCGCGCAGCGGTTCGGGCGGCGCGCGGACCAGTTCCGGCGCAAGCATCCAGGCGATGGCGATCACGACCAGCCCCAGTTCCAGCAGGCGCCTGGACAGACGATCTGCCTGCGCGCGCAGCGCGAGGTCGCGTTCGTCCTCGGGCACGTCTCGATGGCGCAGCGCGGCCTCGATGGAGCGCCGCCGCATCAGCGGCCAGCCCAGGATCACCAGCACCCACGCGGCGAAGAACAGATAGCCCGAGAACACGCCCTGGGCCTGGCCCAGCGACAGGCCGACAAGCATCAGGATCGCGACGAGGCCGGCGCCAAGCTGCTGCCAGCTCGCCCTCTCGCCCGGCGACTGCGTCTCGCCGTCTCGGCCGGGGCGTTCGGCGAGGTGCTGCAGCACGCCGGCCAGCGCAATCAGTCCGAACATCGCGCCGCCGGACAGCAGGTGCCAGGCCGCGTCGCGCAGGCCGACGGCCACCAGTGCGACGCCGAGCGCGGCAACCGCCACGAGGCTGGCCAGGGTCCAGCGGTTGCGCGTCGTGGCGCGTGGTCCGACAGCGCCGTTCATACGCTCCTCCTCCGGTCGGCCAGGTAGATCAGTGCGGTCGCCGCGTATTCGACCAGCCAGCCCAGCATCAGCGCGAACACCAGCACGTTGGCGATGCCCAGGTGCGAGGCCCAGGCCAGGCGCTCGACAGGCGTGAAGCCCAGCAGGACCGCCAGCGCAATCACCGTCGCCACCAGGGCGGTCCGGCCGTGGCTCGACGCCCGCCGGGCGACCGCGCGGTCGCGCTCGTCTTCCTCGACCGTGCCCTTCCAGCGGGCAGCCACCACCCGCGACAGCACCGCCCAGGCGATCAGCAGCATCACCAGGCTGCGCGCCACGCCCTGCGCGGTATATCGGTCGACCGACGGTCCGAGGAACAGCTCGGCGCGGGTGGCAAGAAACAGCACCGCCACCAGCATGAACCCGGTCCCGATCCAGGCCTTCCATTCGCCCGGCGCGATCGCGCGTTCGCCCTCGCCACGCGGCAGCCGCGACAGCGCCAGCAGGCTGGTCCAGGCCGCGCCCACCAGCAGGACCATCCCGGCGTGCCCGCTGTCCAGGCCCAGCACGCGGGCCGGGCCGGCCAGCAGCAGCCACAGCGCCGGCAGCGCGATCGCGGCCAGTCCCATCACCTGCCATGGCCGTGTCTGCACGATGTCATCTCCAGCGGACTTGATGTAATAAATACTTTACTCGGCGCCGGGCGATGTCAAGTATTTTTTACGCGTTGGCGTGGCGCGGCGGTGCGGCCTCAGGCATGGGCCGCGATTTCAGCGCGCAGCGCGCGCGCCAGCCCGCCCCTGCGTTCGACCCGAAGCCCGGACAGGCCCAGCCAGCCGGCGAGCTGCCCCAGCTCCGCGGCCAGTGCGCCGGCCGTCTCCGCCGGCGCATCGGCCTCCACGTGCGCGCTGCGCACCACGAGCGCGCCTGCGCGGCGGTCGGCCTTGAGGTCGACGCGCGCCACCAGCCGGTCGCCCAGCAGGAAGGGCAGCACGTAGTAGCCGTGGCTGCGCAGGTGCTCGGGCACGTAGATTTCGATACGGTAGCGGAACCCGAACAGCCGCTCGGTGCGCTCGCGCTCCCATACCACCGGATCGAAGGGACTGAGCAGGGCGCGCGCGGCAATGCGCCGCGGGATGCGCGCATCGCGATGCAGGTACGCCGGGCGGTCCCAGCCTTCGATACGCACCGGCAGCAGCTCGCCCGCCTCGACCAGGGCCGCGACTGCGGGCCGGCTCTGGCTGTGGTGCATGCGGTAGTAGTCGCGCAGGCAGGCCTCGGTGGCGATGCCGTGTGAGATCGCCGCGCGCCGCACCAGCCCGATGAAGGCCTCCGCGTCGGCAGGCACCGGCTGCGCCAGCACCGCCGCGGGAAGCACGCGTTCGGGCAGGTCGTACAAGCGCTCGAACGCGGCGTTGCGCCCTGCCACGGCGAGCTCGCCGGTGGCGAACAGGTACTCGAGCGCCTTCTTGGTCGACGACCAGTTCCAGCCCCAGCGGGTCTTCGCACGCGGCAGGCCGTCGTCGAGGTCGCGCGCGGTGGACGGGCCGCGTTCGCGCACCTCGGCCAGCAGCGAGGCGACCAGCTTCGGATCGTGGCGCATCGACGACCATTCGTGGCCGCGCTCCCGATAGGTGCGCATGCGGTGCTGCATGAGCGGCCACAGTTCGACCGGCATGAACGCGGCCACGTGGGCCCAGTACTCGACGATGCGCCGCGGCGCGTGCTCGGCGGCGCGCTGCAGCAGGCCGGTGTCGTACGGGCCCATGCGGCTGTACAGCGGCATGTAGTGCGCCCGCTGCAGCACGTTGACCGAATCGATCTGCAGCACGCCGGTGCGCGCGAGCGTGCGCGAGAACGTGCGCAGCGTTGGCGTGGCGTGGCGGCGGTCGGCAAATCCCTGCGCGGCGAGCGCGATGCGGCGCGCCTGGGCGCGGTCGATGGCGAGGCCCACGATCACTCCGTCAACGGGAAGGATGCGGCATTGTGCCCGGTTGTTTTCCGCGGCTCTGCCACAATGTGGGGGATTCGCCGCCGAGGAGCCCGCCGTCCATGTCCGTCCAGAACAGCACCCCGCACGTCTTCGACGCCACCACCGCCGGCTTCGAGGAGGACGTCCTGCGCAGGTCGCTGGAGGTGCCGGTGCTGGTCGACTTCTGGGCCGAGTGGTGCGGGCCCTGCAAGACGCTCGGCCCGATCCTGGAGAAGCTGGCGGGCGAGTTCCACGGCGCCTTCCTGCTGGCCAAGGTCGATACCGAGAAGGAGCCGCAGATCGCCGGCGCCTTCCAGATCCGCTCGATCCCGACCGTGTTCCTGGTCAAGGACGGGCAGATCGTCGACGGCTTCCAGGGCGCACTGGCCGAGGGCCAGGTACGCCAGTTCCTGCAGCACCACGGCATCGCGCCGGCCGAACCCGCCGACGAGGCGCCTGCCGAGGCGGCGCCGCTGGTCCCGCAGGCCGAGGTCGCGCGCCTGCGCGAGGCGGTCGCGGCCGAGCCCGACAAGGACGAGCTCAGGCTCGACCTGGCGCTGGCGCTGCTGCAGACCGGCGCCCCGGCCGAGTCCGAGCGCCTGCTCGACGCCCTGCCCGCC
>JAEXTE010000220.1 GCA_023453655.1 Pseudomonadota bacterium | reverse complement strand
AGGAAGATGCCGCCGATCACCGCCGAGCGGGTGTAGGGCAGGACGATGTCCCAGCTGACCTCCCACTTGGTCGAGCCCAGCGCATAGGCCGATTCCTTCAGCCGGGTCGGCACCGTGAGGAAGACCTCGCGCATCACCGAGGAGATGAAGGGGATCACCATGATCGCCAGCACGAAGCCGGCGGTGAGCATGCCGATGCCCAGCGGCGGGCCGCGGAACAGCACGCCGACGCCAGGCAGGGTGCCCAGGTGGTCGTTGAGCCAGGGCGTGACGTATTCGGTCATCACCGGCACCAGCACGAACAGGCCCCACATGCCGTAGATGATCGAGGGCACGCCGGCCAGCAGTTCGATCGCCGTGCCCACCGGCCCGCGCATCCAGCGCGGCGCCACCTCGGTCAGGAAGAAGGCGATGCCGAAGCTCACGGGAACGGCGATCACCATCGCGATGACGGCGGTGACGATGGTGCCGTAGATCGGCACCAGGGCGCCGTAGCGGTTCTCGACCGGATTCCACTCGGACGAGAAGAAGAAGCCGAGGCCCTGCGAGGCCAGGGCCTCGCGGCCGCCCCACAGCATGGACAGGGCGGCGCCGGCCAGCGCCACCAGCACCAGGCCGACCGTTGCGGTCAGCAGCCAGCGGAAGATGCGGTCGTTGCGCGCATCGCGCAGGTCGCGCGCCGTGCCGTGCGGAGCCGAGAGGGAAATGGCGCTCATGGGGATTCCGGAACAGAGGTGTCGCCGTGTCCGCGAAGGCGGGGATCCGCCACCCGGGCGCTGCCGGGGAGGGTCGGACGCCCGGGCGCTGGACCCGCCGCCTTCGCGAAGATGGCGCGACGCCAACCGCGCAGGTTGCGCGGATGCGGCATCACTTGAACTCCGACGCCCAGTACGCCTCGATCTGCTGCACCAGTTCCGGCGGCAGCGGCACGTAATGCAGCTCGGCTGCCTGCGTCCGGCCGTGCTCGAACGCCCACCGGAAAAAGGCGCGCGTGGCCTGGCTGCGCGCGGGGTCCTTCGGCTGCTTGTGCATCAGCATGAAGTTGGTGGCGGTGATCGGCCAAGCGTCCGCGCCGGGCGCATCGGTGATGACCAGGTCGAAGTCGCTGGCGCTGGCCCAGTCGGCGGTGGCGGCCGCCGCCGCGAAGCTTTCTTCGCTGGGTCGCACGAAATGGCCGGCTGCGTTCTGCAGCGATGCGTACGGCATGCCGTTCTGCAGGGCGTAGGCCAGTTCGACGTAACCGATGGCGCCCTTGATCTGCTGCACGTACGAGGCGACGCCCTCGTTGCCCTTGCCGCCGACGCCGACCGGCCACTGCAGCGAGGTGCCTTCGCCAACCCTGGATTTCCAGTCGTCGCTGACCTTGGACAGGTAGTTGGAGAAGTTGAAGGTGGTGCCCGATCCGTCGGAGCGATGCACGACGCTGATCTTGCCTGCGGGCAGCGGCACGCCAGGATTGAGCGCGGCGATGGCGGGATCGTTCCAGGTCGCGATCTTGCCAGGAAGAAGTCGGCCAGCAGCGGGCCGGTGAGCTTCAGCTGGCCGGGCTGCAGGCCCTCGAGGTTGAGCACGGGCACCACGCCGCCGATCGCCGACGGGAACTGGCCCAGGCCTGCTTCGGCGAGTTCGTCGCTCGACAGCGGCTTGTCGCTGGAGCCGAAATCGACGGTGCCGGCCTTGATCTGCGCGATGCCGCCGCCCGAGCCGATCGACTGGTAGTTGACCTTGGCGCCGGTGGCCGCGTTGTAGTCGGCCGACCACTTCGACACCAGCGGGAAGATGAAGGAGGCGCCTGCGCCGGAGATGTCGACGCTGACGCGGTCGCCCGCGGATGCGGCGGCATCGGCGGCGGGCGCCGGGCCGGCCGGCGCGCCGCCCTCCGGCGAGCAGGCGGTCACGAACAGGGCGGCCGACAGGGCCAGGAGGGTCGGGCGGACACGCGAAGTGATCATGGGCAATTCCGGAAGGCCCGGCAGGCCGTGGAGGGGATGCCGCTATGAAATGATGTTTTTGTTACAGCCGTATGACGCCCGCAGACGCGACTGCGAACGGCCCCGCCGTGGCCGCGGGGATGCGAACGGACCCAGAGGCGCGATCGCAGGTGGATCGGGGCAGATACTGCCCAGCGCATCTGCGCGGCGCCGGTGAATCCCCCTGCGCAACGGTCGTCACTCCGGCTCCGGGCGGTCACTGGACGAAGCCCGCGGCAGGGATCCGCCGCGCCAGGGCGCTACGCGCGGAACCAAAAAAGGGCGGGCCCGAAGGCCCGCCAGGAAGATCGCCGGGGAGAGGAGGGCAGATCAGTAGGGCAACGCGGTGGTCCAGTAGGACTCGACCTGGCGCACCAGCGAGTCGGGCAGCGGCACGTAGCCCAGCGTGCGCGCCTGGTCGTCGCCGTTGGCGTACACCCAGCGGAAGAATTCGCGGGCATTCTTTGCGCCTTCCGCGTTCCTGGGCTGCTTGCGCATCAGGATGAAGTTGGTGGCGGTGATCGGCCAGGCGTTCTCGCCCGGCGCGTTGGTCATCACCAGGTGGAAGTCGCTGGTCGAGCCCCAGTCGGCGCTGGCCGCCGCCGCGGAGAAGGTCTCCTCGCTCGGGTTGACGAAATTGCCGGCCGCGTTCTTCAGGCGCGAGTAGGCCAGCCGGTTCTGCAGCGCATACGACAGCTCGACGTAGCCGATGCCGCCCTTGATCTGCTTGACATAGGCAGCCACGCCCTCGTTGCCCTTGCCGCCGATGCCGACCGGCCATTTGACCGCGGTGCCTTCGCCCACCGCGTCCTTCCAGCCGGGGCTGACCTTGGACAGGTAGTTGGTGAAGTTGAAGCTGGTGCCCGAACCGTCCGAGCGGTGCACGACGGTGATCTTGGCATCCGGCAGCGGAATGCCGCCGTTGAGCGCGACGATGGCCGGATCGTTCCACCTGGTGATCTTGCCCAGGAAGATGTTGGCCAGCGTCGCGCCGTCGAGCTTCATCGCGCCCGCCTGTACGCCCTGCAGGTTGACGATCGGCACCACGCCGCCAATCACCGACGGGAACTGCGCCAGACCTGACTTGGCGAGCTCGTCGGGCTCGAGTGGCGCATCGGACGATCCGAAATCGACCGTGGCCGCCTTGATCTGCGCGATGCCCCCGCCCGAGCCGATCGACTGGTAGTTGATCTGCTTGCCGGTGGCCTGCCGGTAATCGGCCGACCAGCGCGAGATGGCCGGATACACGAAGGACGCGCCGGCACCGGTGGCGTCGTTGGCGCGGGCGGTGCCGGTGGCGAGCGCGGCCGAGAGGCCGAGCGCGGCGATCGAGGTCTTGAAGATGGCGTGCATGGTGTCCCTGGAGTCAATGCGGGGGGAGTCCCGCTGCGGCGCCATTGCACGACCGCGAGATGACAGGCCGATGCCGCGCCGATGACGGTTGCATGACGCCGCGCAATGCAGGTCCGTGCGCGCTGCGACGCGCTGTCATTTGTCGGTCACGAAACCGCCCCATCCTGTGCACGCCCGGGCCGCCCCATCGGCAACCCACGCGCTCGCGTTGCGACGGCACCAGCCGCTGCGCACCTACTTCCTTCCATCATCGGGACTTCAGCACATGCGTCACACGATCCTCGCTGCCGCGCTTGCCACCGCACTCGGCTCGACCAGCTTCACCGCCGCCGCCCAGTCGGCGCAGGACCGCGAAATCACCGAGCTCAAGGCCCAGATCTCGGCGCTTGCGGCCAAGGTCGAAGAGCTCGAAACGCGCACCGATGCGCAGTCGGACATCAACGTCGCCACCCAGGAAAACCTGGACAAGATCGCCACCGGCACGCCGGTGGTTGCCACCAAGGGCGGCCTGAAGGTGACGTCGCCCGACAAGAAGTTCGAGGCCTCCCTGGGCGGCCGCATCCATTTCGACGCCTATGCCTTCGACCGCGACCTGGCCAGCACCACCGGCACCACCGAGTTCCGCCGCGCGCGCCTGACGCTGCAGGGCAAGGCCTATGGCTGGGACTACAAGCTCGAGCAGGATTTCGCCGCGGGCAGCAACCTCGACGGCCTGCGCGATGCCTACATCGCGAAGTCGGCGCTCGGCGGCAAGTTCACCATCGGCCACTTCAAGCCCTACCGCGCGATGGAAGAGCTGACCAGTTCCAACGAGATCCTGATGATGGAACGTCCGTTCGCGACCGCCACGGGCCTGTTCAGCGGCCGCCAGTTCCAGCAGGGCGTGGGCTACCTGCGCGGCGGCGGCAACTACACGGCCGGCTTCAGCGCCTTCAACCTGCGCGGCGCCAGCGGTTCGCGCAACGAAGGCGTGGGCTATGCCGGACGCGTGACGTTCGCCCCGATCAACACCTCCGACAGCACCCTCCACTTCGGAGCCTGGGCCAGTCACGAGAACGCCAACCAGGGATCGGCGGACCTGTCCGCGGTCGCCAACTACGCCGGCCGGCGTGGCCCATCGCAGGCCATCGCCACCGTGACCGGCGCCAGTCGCAGCGACATCTCGGCCTACGCGCTGGAGGCGGCCGGATCCTTCGGCCCGGTGTTCTTCCAGGGCGAATACGCCAATGCCTCGTTCGGCCAGCCGGTCGGGCCCGACCAGGACGTCACCGCCTGGTACCTGCAGGGCAGCTGGCATCTCAACGGCGGCCACAAGCCCTACAAGGCCGGCACCGGCGTGTTCGGCTCGGCACCGGTGGCCGACCGTGGCCTGTGGGAGCTGACCGCACGCTACGACTCGATCGAGAACAAGGACATCGCCGGACTCGACGTGAGCAGCTGGATCCTGGGCGTCAACTACTACGTCAATCCCGGCCTGCGCTTCATGTTCAACTACACCCGGGGCGACAACGGCTTGACCGGCGACGAGACCGGGCAGTACGCCTTGCGCACGCAGTTCTCCTGGTAGACGGCGGGGTCGCGGCCGGCTTCGAAGGCCCCGGGGAAGCCCGGGGCCTTTTCTGTTCGGGGGGCACGCCCCGGGCGATTCGATGCGCAGGTGGCGCCCCATGACCAATGGCATGGCCCCGATCCGCTGCACTGCGCTAAGGTCCCGCCATGGCGCCCGCCTGCACTGCGGTGCGCGCGCCAGGACAGCGGACGGTGCACGCGGCGCCAGCGGCGCCCGGGCATCGTTTTTTTTTGCATCGAATCGAGCGACAGGGGGCGGCGTGTGGCGAGCAGTACGCGGGGCTGGTTGTGGGGTGCGGGATTGGCGGTGCTGTGTGCCGCCGGGGCGGGACGGGCCGGCGAGCCGGTCGACCTGGACATGGTGGCGAAGATCCGCCACGAGGCCTTCGGGCGTTCGCAGGCGCCTGCGCTGCTCAAGGAACTCACCGAAACCATCGGTCCGCGCCTGACCAACTCGCCGGGGTACGAACGCTCGACCGCATGGGCGCGCGACAAGCTCTCGGGCTGGGGCCTGGCCAACGTGCACGACGAAGTCTACGATCCCGCCTTCGGCCGCGGCTGGGAATTCCGGTCCGCGCGCGTGGAGATGGTTTCGCCGCGGACGTTGCCGATCCACGCGCTGCCCAAGGCCTGGACGCCCGGCACCGACGGCCCGGTGGAAGGCGAAGTGGTGCGCGCCACGTTCAAGACCGTCGAGGACCTGGAGAAGCACAAGGGGACGCTGCACGGCAAGATCGTGCTGCTCGACGAGGCGCGCGCCTACAAGCCTGCCGAGCGTCCCGACTTCCGCCGCTACAGCGAAGAAGAACTCGGCGAGCTGCAGACCTTCCCGGTGCCACAGGACCGGGGTGAGGACGCGCAGGCCAAGCGCCTTGCCGAGTACCGCAAGCGCGAGGAGCTGAACCGCGCGCTCAATGCCTTCCTGGTGGAAGAGGGCGCCGTGGCGACGCTGTCGATCAGCTCCTGGGACAACGGCATCCTGCGCGTGGCCGGCGGCGGAGCGCGCAAGGCCGGCGAACCGGCCGGCGTGACCGGGCTGGTGGTCTCGGCCGAACACTACAACCAGCTGGTGCGTGCGGTGGAGCGCAAGCAGGACGTGCGCCTGCGCATCGACGTCGATGGCGGCTTTACCAGCGACGCCGACCTGCCGGCGAGCAACGTCTTCGCCGAACTGCCGGGCAAGGGCGGCAAGGCGTCCGAACTGGTGGTCATCGGCGCCCACCTGGATTCCTGGCACACCGGGACCGGAGCCAGCGACAACGGCGCCGGCGTGGTGGTGATGATGGAGGCCATGCGCATCCTCAAGGCGATCGGCGCGCGTCCCGACCGCACCATCCGCATCGCCCTGTGGGGCGGCGAGGAGCAGGGCCTCAACGGGTCCGCGGGCTATGTCTCGAAACACCTTGCCGCGTATCCCGAGCCCACCGATCCCGAGCAGCGGGCGCTGCCGCGCGCCTTCCAGCGCGGCACCGGACCGCTGCAGCGCAAGCGCGGCTACGAGCGTTTTTCCACCTATTTCAACTTCGACAACGGCACCGGCCGGATACGCGGCATCTATGCGCAGGAGAACCACGCCGCCGTACCGGTGTTCAAGGCCTGGCTGGAGCCGTTCAAGGACCTGGGCGCGGACATCGTCACCACCCGCAACACCGGCAGCACCGACCACATGTCGTTCGACCGCGTCGGCCTGCCGGGCTTCCAGTTCGTGCAGGATCCGGCCGACTACTTCTCGCACGTCCACCACACCCACCTGGATACCTACGACCACGTGGTGCCGGAGGACCTGAAGCAGGCTGCGGCCATCATCGCCTCCTTCGCCTGGCACGCGGCCACGCGCGCCGAGCGCATGCCGCGCAAGCCGTTCACCGAGCGCGACGACGAGTGATTGGCGATCCGGCGCCGGCGAAGCCGGTGCCGGATCCGCTTCGCGGCCGTGAACGGCCGTTTCCTCGCCGCCATCCCGTGCTGGAAGCTTTCGGTCCGGGCGACGGCAGATGTCCCGGATGATGCAGCGCGGGCAGTCGAGCTTGCGCACCTTGCACACGTCCTGGCCGGACAGCGAACGGTGCGGAGCGGAAAGCTGCGGCATCGCGCCCGCGGGCGGGCACGCGTCCGGCACGCGCCGGCCGGCCGGCGTCTGGCGCGGTAGCTGCGGATGTCCTGGATGCTGCAGCGTGGGGCAGCCGGGTCTGCGTAACTTGCACGCACGGCGCCCGGGCAGCGGGGGAATCGGCGTGCGAAGGTGTCGCACGGCGCCCGCGGGGCGGAAATGCGTCCGCCCGCGCGCCGGTCAGGCCAGCGTCTTGTCGGGGTAGCGGCAGAGATCGCGAATGATGCAGCGCGGGCAGTCGGGCTTGCGCGCCTTGCACACGTAGCGACCATGCAGGATCAGCCAGTGGTGCGCGCCCAGGAGGTATTCGGGCGGCACCACCGTCATCAGCCCGTCCTCGACCGCGCGCACGTCCTTGCCCGGCGCCAGGCCGGTGCGGTTGGACACGCGGAAGATATGCGTGTCGACGGCGATCGTGCCCTCGCCGAACAGGGTGTTGAGCACGACGTTGGCGGTCTTGCGCCCGACGCCCGGCAGCGCCTCGAGCGCTTCGCGGGTGCGCGGCACTTCGCCGCCATGCTGGTCGACCAGGATCCGGCACAGGGCCATCACGTTCTTCGCCTTCGCGTTGAACAGGCCGATGGTGGAGATATGCCGCTTGAGTCCTTCCTCGCCCAGGTCGAGGATCGCCTGCGGCGTATTGGCGACGGGATACAGCCGCCGCGTCGCCTTGTTCACGCCCACGGCGGGGGCCGGGGCCGACAGCACCACCGCGACCAGCAGCTCGAAGGGCGTGGAATACTCGAGCTCGGTGGTCGGCTCGGGGTCGATCTCGGCGAGGCGGGAAAACAGTTCGTTGACTTCGTCCCGGGACAGCCGGCTGCGGCGGGG
>JAEXTE010000201.1 GCA_023453655.1 Pseudomonadota bacterium | reverse complement strand
CCGGGGGGGCGGGCCGCGCCCCCGCGCAGGGCGGCGCGGAACAGCGGGTGGTCGTCGGCGATCAGCAGGGTCGGCATGGCGGGACTACAGGGCGAGGCTCAGGTACACGCTGTTGGGGTCTTCGACGTAGCCGGCGAAGGGCGGACAGGGCTGGAAGCCCGCGCCGAGGTACAGGCGGCGTGCGGGTTCGAAATAGGCCATCGATCCGGTTTCCAGGCTGGCGCGGGCGTAACCGGCGGCGCGGGCCTCGGCCAGCAGGTGGGCGAGGATGGTTTTCGCCACGCCGCGGCGCTGGTACTCGCGTGCGGTGCGCATGGCCTTGATCTCGACGTGCGTGGCATCGAGGCGCTGCAGCGCGCCGCAGCCTGCCAGCTGGTGGCCGTCGTGCAGGGTCCACACGCGCACGCCGGGCTGGCGCAGGCCGCCGAGGTCGAGGGCGTGGCAGCTTTCCGGTGGCGCGGTCGCGGCCATGGCGGCGGCGTGCTGGGCCATCAGCGCGGCGAAGGCGGGATCGTCGAGGTCGGCGGGACGGATGTGCATGGCGGCAGCCGGGGCGGGAGGCATCGCGAGGTGCGCACCCGTGCCGGGCGGGCCGGCGCGCGAGGCAGGTCCGCCGGGTGCGGGCGTGCAGCCTATTGTGCCGTCCAGCCGCCGTCGATGGGCATTGCCGTACCCGTCACGTTGTGCGCCTCGCGCCGGCACAGCCACACCGCCATCGCGCCGATGTCCTCGGGCAGCGACAGGCGCTGGCTGGGCTGCTTTTCCGAGAGCAGGGCGCGCACGCCGTCGTCGCGGCTGCCGCCATCGCGGCGCGCCTGGATCTGCGGCTCGATCAGCGGCGTCTCCACCCAGCCCGGGCAAATGCAGTTGACGGTAACGCCGCCGGTGTCGCGGCTGCCGACCGCGGCATATTCCAGCGCGGCCACCTTGCTCAGGCCGACGATGCCGAACTTGCTGGCCACGTACGGCGCCTTGTCCTTCGACGCGACCAGCCCATGCACCGAGGCCACGTTGACCACGCGCCCGAAGCCGCGCGCCGCCATGCCCGGCATGGCCAGGCGCATGGTGTGGAAGGCCGAGCTGAGGTTGATGGCGATGATGTCGTTCCACTTTTCCACCGGCATCTCCGCCAGCGGCACCGCATGCTGGATGCCGGCGTTGTTGACCAGCACGTCGACCGGCGACCAGGCGTCGATGGCGGACATCATGGATTCGATCCGGGCGGGCTCGCGCAGGTCGGCGCCGAAGTGGCGGGCGTCGGGCGCACCGGCCTCGCGCACCGACTGCACGGCCGCGGCGATCTGCCCCTCGTCGCCCAGGCCGTTGACGGCCACGCGGGCGCCGTGGGCGGCCAGGGCCCTGGCGATGGCCAGGCCGATGCCGGAGGTGCTGCCGGTCACCAGTGCGGTGCGGCCTTCGAGGAAGCGGTCGGTCATGGATGGGGCTGGGGTGGGGGCCTGCGGCCAAGGTAGCAGGCGCGCGGCCCGCGAGCGTGGTACCAAAGTACGATGAAGCGTGCCGGAGTGGCTGCTACCTTGCCGGCATGAGCATTCCATCGATGATCGGGAAGATGTGCGCGGCGGCCCTGGCGGTTGGCCTGGTGGCCTGTGCGAGCGGTCCGCGCACCCAGGCGGAGACCTCCTTGTTCAGTGCCCAGCGCAGCAGCGAGCATCGCGGCCAGGACGATCTGCTGACCGCGGGCCTTGGCATCGACGGCCTGCGTGCGATGGCACCGCCGGCCTTCGCCGATGCCGGGCATCCGACCGCGCAGGAACTGCGGCGCCGCGCGATCTGGAGCAACTGGCGCGGCATCGCCGACCTCGCGCCGGGCGGCGGCTATGGCGAGCTGTTCGGTAGCGTCGCTGCTGTGCCGGGACGAGAGTTCCATGCCTACGCGAAGGTGCCCGGCGCGAACCACCCGCACCGGGTGATGCTGCAGTTGCCCGACGCCTTCGATGCCGGAAAGCGCTGCGTGGTGGTCACCGCTTCGTCGGGTTCGCGCGGCATCTATGGCTCGATCGCGGTGGCCGGCGCCTGGGGCCTGCCCAGGGGTTGCGCGGTGGCCTATACCGACAAGGGCGCGGGCACCGACTATTTCGACCTTGATACCCGGACCGGCGTGACGCCCGACGGCACGCGCGCCGCGCTGGGCGCGCCCGACCTGACCTTCGTGCCGAACGCGCCGGTCAACGCTTCGGGCGTGGCCTTCCGCCATGCGCACTCCGGCGACAACCCCGAAGCTGACTGGGGCCGCCACGTGCGCCAGGCGGCCGAGTTCGCGCTGCAGGCGCTGGACGAGGCGCTGCCGGGCGCGGCGCCTTTCACCTTCGACAATACGCGCGTCATCGCGGTGGGCATTTCCAACGGCGGCGGCGCGGTGCTGCGCGCGGCCGAGTTGGAGGGCGTATGGCTCGATGCGGTGGTGGCCGGCGAACCCAACGTGTTCCTCGACGCGCCGGGCGCGCGCAGCCTCTACGACTACACCACCGAGGCCGCACTGCTGATGCCCTGCGCGCAGCTGCACCTGCAGGGCCTCCCGCAGCCGCCGCTGGCCGCCCAGGTCGCGCCGCTGTGGACGGCACGCTGCGCCTCGCTGGCGGCCGCGGGGCTGGTGGAGGGAAGCGACACGGCGTCGCAGGCGCGGTCGGCCTACGAGCGCATGCTGGCCAGCGGCTGGACCGAAGGCGCGATCCGCGCCGGCGTGCTGTCCACCGGGTTCGACCTGTGGCGGGCGGTGGCCGCCACCTATGCCTCGGCCTACGGGCGCTATGGCGTGGGCGAGCATCCCTGCGGCTTCTCGTTCGCCGCGCAGGCGCCGGACTTCAGCGCCCGTGCCGCGACCGCGGCCGAGCAGGCGGCGTGGTGGAGCGATGCCAGCGGCATCCCGCCGGGCGCGGGAGTCGGGCTGGTGGATCGGTCGCTGGCGCCGCCGGATTTCGGATACGCGGGGCTGCAGTGCCTGCGTGCGCTCAACGATGGCGACGGCGAGGACGCGAAGCGAGTGCAGGCGGGCATCGCCGGCACTAGCGCGCAGCTGCCGCGTGCCCGCCTGCCCGTGGTGGTGGTGCACGGCACCGACGACGGCCTGGTGCCGATGGCCTTCAGCAGCGCGCCCTACGTGGCCGCGGCGCAGGCCGCCGGGCGCGAGGTGCGCTTCTGGCAGGTGCGCAACGCCCAGCATTTCGACGGATTCCTGGGGCTGCCGGACTACGCGGCGCGGTATGTGCCGCTGCTGCCGTACGTGTACGCGGCGCTGGACCGGGTGTCGGCGCATCTGGATGGCGATGGCGCGCTGCCGGTGGATGCGGTGATCGAGACGGTGCCGCGTGGTACGGGGAAGGCGCTGGAGGCCGGGAATCTGGCGATGCCGTGACGGTCCGCTCGGTCGCGGCGCAGGCAATGTGCCCGGTGGCTTCGGACATTGCCAGGTTGGGTCGGAGACGTCGCTTCGGCGGCCCCCACCCCAACCCTCTCCCGCAGGCGGGGGAGGGAGCAGAAGCCGCATCGCCCTCTCCCGCAGGCGGGGGATC
>JAEXTE010000143.1 GCA_023453655.1 Pseudomonadota bacterium | reverse complement strand
CACCTGGGCGGTCTGACCCAGGCCACCGGATGGGCTGCCGGCCGGGGGCCTGCAGGTTGCCCGATCCGTTTCGAGCGCGGGCGCCTGACAGCACAGGTGGTCCACGAGGAGCCGGCATGGCGCCGGCACCTTGTTCCCAAGCCGCAGCTGTCGTGAGCCAGGAGACGGCCGGCTGCCGCGACACCGGCCGCCTCCGGCGGCCGGCAACGCCACAGCGCGCGTCCGGATATACGGCGCGCCGCTCAGGACCGGCGAAGCAGGCCCCAGGCCGCCAGCGCCACCGCACCGATGCCCAGTACCGTGATCGCGGCCTTGGCTGGTGAACGTCGCGCGTCCTCGCACAGGCCTTCGACGATGTTCACCCGGTCGGCGGCGATCAGCATGAGCCAGTGGCCGATATCGTTCTCGCTGCGACGGAACGCGGCGCGGCGGATCGCGCCGCTCAGTCCCCTGGGCGGCAACCGCGTGCCGAACGTGCGCGAATGTTCAGGCCGTTCCACCGACTTGAGCACTTCGACCGTCATCGGCTGCTGCGGCGGCGGATCGCTCCAGGGCACGTCGAGCCGCGGAGGCGTGCGTTCCATCGGGACCGCCGGGCGGTTCTCGCGCGGCAGGTCCGAGCCCCATCCGGGGATATGCGCATACCTGGCGTTGCTGGTTTCCATGTCGTTCTCCGTGGCCGCGCTCATGCCGCGTCCCGCGCGGTCGGCGGAATCAGCACCGGCTTGATGCACTGGTCGCGCTTGTTGACGAAGATGTCGTAGGCGTCGGCCACGTCCTCGAGCGGGATCCGGTGGGTGATGACCTCGCGCGGCGAGATGTGTCCGGCGCGGATGTGCTCGATCAGGCGCGGCAGGTGCCGCTTCACGCTGGCCTGGTTCATGCGCAGCGTCAGCCCCTTGTTCACCGCATTGCCGATCGGGATCATGTTGAACGTCGGCCCGTAGACGCCGACGATCGAGATGCGTCCCCCCTTGCGCACGCTGTTGATCGCCCAGTGCAGGGCGATGGGCGAGCCGGCCTGGATCATCGCGATCTTGCCGGTGAAGCTGTGGAAGGCGCTGCCGCTGGCATCGCAGCCCACCGCGTCGATGCACACGTCGGCACCGAGCCAGTCGGTCATCTTCTTCAGGTGGGTCGCCATGTCGTCGACCTCGCGGAAGTTCACCGTCTCGGCGTGGGCGAACTTCCGGGCGAACTCCAGCCGGTAGTCCTCGCAGTCGACCACGATCACCCGGCCGGCGCCGAAGAACCAGCTGCTCTTCGCCGCGAACAGGCCGACCGGGCCGGCGCCGAACACGACCACCGTATCGCCCTCGCGGATGCTGCCCATCTCGGCCGCCTGGTAGCCGGTGGGAAAGGCGTCGGTCAGCAGCACCGCGTCCTCGACATGGATGTCGTCGGGGATCACGTAGGGGCCGACGTCGGCGAACGGCACGCGCACGTACTCCGCCTGGCCGCCGTCGTAGCCGCCGGCCGTATGCGTGTAGCCATAGAAGCCGCCCATCGCGCTGGCCTGCGAGTTGACGTTGTGGCAGTTGCCGTAGAGCTCCTTCTGGCAGAAATAGCAGCTGCCGCAGAAGATGTTGAACGGCACCAGCACCCGGTCGCCCACCTTCAGGTTCTGCACCGACGGGCCGACTTCCTCGACCACGCCGCAGAACTCGTGGCCGATGATCGAACCCACCCGCGTGTCCGGCACCAGGCCGTTGTAGATGTGGATGTCCGACCCGCAGATGCAGGTGCGCGTCACGCGGACGATGGCGTCGTTGGGATGCTCGATCCGGGGTTCGGCGACGTGTTCGATGCGCATCGTGCGCGGTCGCCGGTAGGTGGTGGCCAGCATTGCGGTCTCCGGGAAAGTGGCGCCGGCAGGACGCCGGCGCAATGCAGACCTTCGCGCGCACGGCGTGAACATCACGCGTGGAAACCGTGCGCGTCGCGTGATCGCCAGTCAGCTTCGTGGAGATGCGGCGCGCGCGCCGGGTGCGGCGCGCTCCCGCGTCAGCGCCAGTTGGCGTTGCGCTCCCAGAACTCGACGCTGCGCCGGTAGGCCTCGCGGTCGATCGGCACGCCCGAGCCGCCCTGCGCCACGCCCAGCGCATTTCGCATCATCGTGATCGGCGCCATCGGGATCTCGTCGGGTTCGGCGGTGTACAGGCAACCGACGACGCCCCAGTCGCCATCGATCGGCGAGCCTTCCTTCTCCAGCTGCGCGGCGCTGTAGAGGATCGGGACCAGGTAGTTGGCCACCGGCGGTTCCACGCCCTCGAACCAGCGCACCAGCACCGGCAGTTCGGCGCGGTTGCGCGCCTCGTAGGCCGAGCGCAGCAGGTGGCGGTTGTCGTCGGTGACGGGCACGGTCAGGCAGCGCGTGCTGGTCCAGTTGCGGTGCACGTGCAGCCGGCAGAACGGCGCGTAGCCCTCGACGACCTTCAGCGGCGGCTCCTCGTTGAGGCGACGCTCGAACGCCTCGGGACTGCAGTCCTGGATGGTGTTGGGCCGCGGCTCGCGGGGAAACAGGCGGGGCCGGGCGAAGGGCGTGAGGACGATGCGCATCTGGAACGGCGGGAGCGGACGGGACGGCAGCTTAGCCCGGGCGAGCCACGACACGGCCAGCGATCGTTCCGCCGCCGGCATCGATCTTCTCTTTCATCGCGATATAGAGATATAATCACCCCGACCTCGCCTGGGCCGCGTCGCATGACCCCGATCAGCTTCGAGTTCTACCCGCCCAAGACCGACGAGCAGCGCAGCCAGCTCGACCGCACGGTGCGCAGGCTCAAGGAGCACGCCCCCGAGTACGTGTCGTGCACCTTCGGTGCCGGCGGCTCGACGCTCAGCTACACCGCCGACACCGTGCAGTCGCTGCTGCAGGCCCACGGCCTGGACGCGGCACCGCACCTGTCCTGCGTGGGCGGCACGCGCGAGGAAATCGCCGGACTGCTGGCCAGGTACCGCGACCTCGGCTGCCGCCGCATCGTGGCGCTGCGCGGGGACCTGCCCTCGGGCATGGGCCAGCCCGGCGACCTGCGCTACGCATCGGACCTGATCGCCTTCATCCGGGAACTGCACGGCGACCATTTCCATGTCGAAGTGGGCGCCTATCCCGAGACGCATCCCCAGGCCGAAGACGCGCTCGCCGACCTGCGCCACTTCAAGGCCAAGGTCGATGCCGGTGCGGATGCGGCGATCACCCAGTATTTCTACAACGCCGACGCGTACTTCCACTTCGTCGACGCAGTGCGCGCGCTCGGCGTCGAGGTGCCGATCGTGCCGGGCATCATGCCCATCTCGAATTTCTCCCAGCTGAGGCGTTTCTCCGAGCAGTGCGGCGCGGAGATCCCGCGCTGGATCGGCCGCAAGATGCAGGCGCTGGGCGACGATGCCGAGGCGATCCGCGAGTTCGGCGCCGACGTGGTCGCGCGCCTGTGCGAGCGCCTGGTAGCGGGCGGTGCGCCCGCCCTGCACTTCTACACGCTCAACCTCGCGCGGCCGACGCAGGCGGTGCTGGCCCGCATGCAGTGAGGCCCGGCCTGCGCACGTAGCGGTGTTCCGCAGCCGGCTGAACACGCGACGCAGTGCCCTTCCCGCGCGCGGGCGCCGGCGCTAGGCTGGGGCGATGCGTTCCATGCTGCTGGCCTGCTGCATCCTGCTGTTCCTGCCCCCGGCAGGCGAGGCCCGGGCGCAGATCCGCCGCTGCGTCACCGAGGACGGCGGCCACGTCTATACCGACCGCCAGTGCAAGGACCTGGGCGCCAGCGAGCGCGCGCCGCGCCAGAGCATGGTGCAGCAGGGCGGCCGCCTGATCCGGCGCGACTGCAGCCGCAACCTGCAGGACCTGGTGCACGAGCTGACCGCGGCGATCGACAACCGCGACGTCAACCGGCTGGCCGGCATCTATCACTGGCCCGGCACCTCGACCCGCAGCGCCAACGCGATCATGGGCCGCCTCGACGGCATCGTGAACCGCCCCCTGGTCGGCATCCTGCCGGTGCAGCCCGCGCCGCCGACCATGCCGGTGGCCGCCTCGCGCAGCACGCTGTCGTGGCGGACGCCCGGGCGCGACCCCGCCCAAGCCGGCGCCGAGGATGACGCGCTGCCGCCAGCGGTGCTCGCCGCCGCGGGCCAGGCCTCCAGCGCGCGCCGGCCGCCCACGGCCCTGGTGGTCGAACAGTCGGTCAACGACCGGATCACGCCACTGCAGACGCTGTTCTCGCTGCGCCGCCACCTCGACTGCTGGTGGCTGAGTCTCTAGGCGCGTCGTCCGCCTGCGGCCGTTCGGGCCTCTCTGTCGCGGTGTGCGATGCCCGGTGCCGGCCCGGGATCGGGCAGAATGATGGTTTCACCCGTATCGAGGCGTTCCATGCAGTACCCGCAATGGATCTGGCAAAACGGCGCGATCAAGCCGTGGGCCGAAGCGACCACCCACGTGATGTCCCACGCGCTGCACTACGGCTCGTCGGTGTTCGAGGGCATCCGCTGTTACGACACCGCCTCGGGGCCGGCGATCTTCCGCCTGACCGACCACAACCGGCGCCTGTACCTGTCGGCGAAGATCCACGAGATCGACATCCCCTACTCGCTCGACGAGATCAACGCCGCCTGCCGCGAGGTGATCGCCGCCAACGGCAACACCACCGACTACCTCCGCCCCGTCGCCTATCGCGGCCTGGGCGGTTTCGGCCTGTCGGCCGAGACCCCGGTCGACGTGGCCGTGGCGACCTGGAAGATGGGCAAGTACCTGGGCGACGAGGCGCTTTCGAGCGGCATCGACGCCTGCGTGTCGAGCTGGCAGCGCTTCGCGCCCAACACCATCCCGGCCGGGGCCAAGGCCGGCGGCAACTACCTCTCCGGCACCCTGGTGGCGCGCGAGGCACGGCGCCTGGGCTGCGGCGAGGGCATCGCCCTGGCCTCTACCGGCTTACTGAGCGAGGGCGCGGGCGAAAACCTGTTCCTGGTCTTCGACGGCGCGCTGCACACCACGCCGGTCAGCGCCGCCCTGCTCAACGGCATCACCCGCAATTCCATCATCACCCTGGCGCGCGACGCCGGCCTGCAGGTGATCGAGCGCGACCTGCCGCGCGAGTACCTGTACCTGTGCGACGAGCTGTTCATGTGCGGGACGGCCGCCGAGATCACGCCGATCCGCTCGGTCGACGGCCGCCAGGTCGGCGCCGGCAAGGCCGGCCCGGTCACGCGCCGGATCCAGGAACTGTTCTTCGGCCTGTTCGACGGAAGCACGCCCGACCGCTACGGCTGGCTCGAGGCGGTGTGAGGCCTTGCGCCCGCCTTCCGGTGCGATGGACGGCGGGCGTCAGTCGGTACCGCGGTCGCGATCGGCCGCGTCGCCGGTCAGCGGCACGAAACGCACCGGCGACACCACGCGCTCGACCAGGCTGCCGTCGGCGCGCTTGTCGATCACCCGCAGTTCCTGCACCGCATGCACCGGCCCGACCGGCACCACCATCCGCCCGCCGCGCGCCAGCTGTGCCAGCAGCGGCGGCGGGACGCGCTCGGGCGCCGCGGTGACCACGATGGCGTCGAACGGCGCGTGCCCGGGCCAGCCGGCGTAGCCGTCGCCGCTGCGCACCGCCACCGTGTCGTAACCCAGTTCGCGCAGCAGCTGCCCCGCGCGCTCGGCCAGCGGCGCCACGATCTCGATGCTGTACACCTCGGCGCCCAGTTCGGCCAGCACCGCCGCCTGGTAGCCCGAGCCGGTACCCACTTCCAGCACCCGCATGCCCGCGCGCGGGCGCGCCAGCTGCGTCATCAGCGCGACGATGTAGGGTTGGGAGATGGTCTGGCCATGCCCGATCGGAAGCGGCTGGTCCAGGTACGCCTGCGCCGCGATGCCGGCGGGAACGAAGCGATGGCGCGGCACCCGTCCCATGGCCGCGAGCACGCGCGCGTCATCGATGCCGCGGCCGGCGAGTTGCCGTTCGACCATGTGGGCGCGGGCCGCGGCCTCCCCGCCGCCGGCGACGGCCGGCGCCGCGCAGGCGTTCGCCTGGATGCACAGCAGGCCCGCGACCCATCCTCGCCAGCGGCCGCGCGCCCTGTCCGTTCCGGATTCCGCCATCGCCCGCCCCTCCCGTGCACGGCCTTCGGGCGCGATGCTACGCCCGCCGCGAGGGCGGGCGTCAGGGCGCAGCTGGCTCTGGCGCGAAGGTCAGCGTCGCGACCACGCCCTGCACGTCGCCGGGCACCACCCGCACGTTCCAGCCGTACAGCGCGCACAGGCGCCGCACGATCGACAGGCCGATGCCGCCACCCTGCGAATGCTCGGCGTGGGTACCGCGGTAGCCGCGCTCGAACAGGCGCGCCGCGTCCTCGGCGCTCAGGCCCGGTCCCGAATCGACCACGTCCACCGCGTTGCCGCGCAGGCGCACCACCACCTCGCCCTCGCGCGTGTATTTGACCGCGTTGCCCACCAGGTTGCCCAGGGCGACGGTGACCGCCGCTTCCGGCGCATCCACCACCACCTGGCCCGGCTCGCCCTCCACCCGCAGCTGCAGCGGCTTGCTGCCGAGCTGGCCGCGGTGCGCGTCGAACAGCTGTTCGGCCACCTTCGCCACGTCGGTGGCGCCGTGGCCGCGCTCGTTGCGCGAGAGCAGCAGCAGCGCGCTGATCAGGTCGGTGCACTGCTGCTCGGCGCGCTGGATGCGCAGCAGGCGGTCGCGGGTCTTGGCGTCGAGCTCGGGCCGCGAGAGCAGCAGTTCCACCGCGCCGCGGATCACCGCCAGCGGCGTGCGCAGTTCGTGGCTGACGTCGGCGTTGAACTCGCGGTCGCGCTGCACCACCTCGGTCAGGCGCACCGCGTAGTCGTCCAGCGCCTTGGCCAGTTCGCCGACCTCGTCGTCCGGAAAGTGCGGCGCAAGCGGCTGGGGGGAGGTGCTGCCACCACTACGGCCGAGCCGCTTGGCCAGCTCCGACACCGGGCTCATCACCCGCGACGCCGACCACCAGCCAATCAGCAGCGAGAGCAGGGTGAACAGGATCACCGCACCGTACACCGCGCGCCGGAACTGCTCTTCGCCCTTCACCGCCTGGGTCATGTCGTGGGCCAGGAAGAACCAGGCTTCCGGCGTCTTGCGCACGGCCAGCTTGTACGCCATCGGCTCGCCGTTCTCGTCGGTGCCGCTGATGCCGTGGATGCCGTCGGGCAGGTCGTACCATTCGGGACGGTTGGTGCGCACCGATTCGAAGCGGTCGGGCGTGTAGATGAACGCGCGGATCTGCGTCACCGGCGCGATCGGCGCCTGCGGATTGATCGCGTACTGGCGCGCCGCCTCGTCGATGTTGCGGTTCATCACGTCTTCGACGAGCGCGTTCTCGACGCGGTTGCGCGCCTCCTGGGTCATGAACGCAAACAGCGCCGTCAGCCCGAGCCCCAGCAGCACGAAGGACAGGATGATGCGGCTGCGCAGCCGCCGGCGGTAGCGTCGACCCCGTTGGCTGCTGCGGGCGCTCGGGCCGGATGCGGGGTCGTCAGGCTGCGCCATCGGGCGCGGCGATCCGGTAGCCGATGCCATGGCGGGTCTGGATCAGCGGCACGTCGAAGGGCTTGTCGATCACCGCGCGCAGGCCGTGGATGTGCACGCGCAGCGAGTCCGAATCGGGCAACTCCTCGCCCCACACCCGGGTCTCCAGGTCCTGTCGCGTCACCACCGCCGGCGAGGCCTCCATCAGCGCCTGCAGGATCTTCAGCGCGGTGGGGTTGAGCTGCACCAGCTTGCCCTGCCGGCGCACCTCCAGCGTGTCGAGGTTGTACTCCAGGTCGCCCACGTCGAGCACCCGCGTCTGCACGCCCTTGCCGCGGCGCGACAGGGCGTTCAGGCGCACCTCCACCTCCTGCAGGGCGAAGGGCTTGACCAGGTAGTCGTCGGCGCCGGAATCGAAGCCGGCGAGCTTGTTGTCCAGGCTGTCGCGGGCGGTGAGCATCAGCACCGGCGTCTGCTTGCGTGCGTCGTTGCGCAGCTTGCGGCAGACCTCCAGGCCATCCATGCCCGGCAGGTTGAGGTCGAGCACGATCGCATCGAAGTCGTGGACCACCGCCAGGTGCAGGCCGGTGACGCCATCGGCGGCGAAGTCGACGGTATGGCCGCGATCCTCCAGGTAGTCGCCGAGATTGGCCGCGATGTCCTGATTGTCTTCGATGACGAGAATGCGCATGCAGGAAGGTTCCATGGAGGTGACCGGTTGGACCGCGCAACGGTTGCGCGGTTCCTCCGGTCGGCCGGATTCTGTCACAGGCGCGCGTGGGCGGCCCGTCGATGCGCGCCCACAAAAGAGCCCAGACGATGCCATCGCCTGGGCCCAAAGGTGATGCCCCGATTACCGTAATCCTGGACTGCCCTTGGACAAGGAAACACGGGCAGGCGCGGAATCCGGTAGCCGGTAACGTAGTCCCGGGGAGATTAAGCGTTCGTTAACTTCCGGTGAGCGGCGGACGGCGGCGGCGGCGGCGGGACGCCCCTGACGCCCCTGAAGATCCGCAGGATTCGGCGCCATTGACGACATGTTCGACGATATTGCGGGCGATATCGATACCGGTCGCTTCTTCGATCCCTTCCAGCCCCGGCGACGCGTTGACCTCCAGCAGCAGCGGACCCCGCCGCGAGCGGATCAGGTCGACGCCGGCCACCCCCAGTCCCACCGCCTGGGCGGCGCGCACCGCCACCG
>JAEXTE010000021.1 GCA_023453655.1 Pseudomonadota bacterium | reverse complement strand
GGTGATCCGACCGTACAGCTGCCGAAGGAGGCGCGCGACATCATCGACGCGGCGCTGGACCAACGCGGCAGGCTCCAGCAGGACATCGCTTTGCCCGAGGAGGTCAAGCCGACGACCCCGGTGGCGGCGGTGGTGTCGGGCAGCCTCTTCGAGAGCGGTGGCCGCAGCGTCGACCGCAGCCTGCGCCGCGTGCTGTGGCCCGCGCCGGCGCTGGTCGCGGTACGGCCGTTGTTCGAGGACAAGGAAGGCACCGACGCCAACGCCAGTGCGGGCTTCGAACTGCTGCGCGTGGACAGCGCCGGCAAGCCGCGGCCGCTCGCGGGGCTGCAGGTCACCCTGGTGCGCGAACACCGGGACTACCACTGGCGCCACGACGAGGACGGCGGCTGGGAATACGAGTACAGCAGCCGCTTCGAGACCGTGGAGACGCGCGCCGTCGACGCGGGCGCGAGCGCGGTGCGCGTCGACTTTCCGGTGGAGTGGGGCGAATACCGGATCGACGTGCTCGATCCGGAGACGAAGCTGGTCACGCGCTATCCCTTCCGCGCCGGCTGGAGCTGGGGCGACGGCAACCGCGGCCTCGACGCGCGGCCGGACAAGGTCAAGCTGGCGCTCGACCGCACCGCCTACCGCGCCGGCGACCGGATGACGGTGACGGTCACGCCGCCGCATCCGGGCAAGGGCCTGCTGATGGTCGAGAGCGACCGCATGCTGTACGTGCAGGCCATCGACGCGAAGGCCGGCAGCCGCTTCGAGATTCCGGTCACCGCCGACTGGGAGCGCCACGACGTGTACGTGACCGCGCTGGTGTTCCGCGGCGGCAGCGCCACCAGCAAGGTCACGCCGGCGCGCGCGGTGGGCGTGGCGCACGTGCCGATGGACCGGCGCGACCGCCGCGTCGCGGTCGGCCTCAAGGTGCCCGGGCGGATCAAGCCGGAAGGCCCGATGCAGGTGGTGCTGAGCGCGCCGCAGCTGGCGGGCAAGGAGGCCTGGGCGACGGTGTCGGCGGTCGACGTCGGCATCCTCAACATCACCCGCTACCCGGTGCCCGATGCGCGCGCGCATTTCTTCGCCCAGCGCCGCCTCGGCGTGGACGCCTGGGACGTGTACGGCCGCGTGATCGAGAGCTTCGAAGGCGGCACCGCGCGCATCCGCTTCGGCGGCGACATGCCGCTGGCGGCGATGCCGCAGGCGCGCCGCCCGACCGCGCGGGTGCAGACGGTCGACCTGTTCTCCGGGCCGGTCCGCCTGGACGCCAGCGGCAACGCCAGGCTGCGCCTGCAGGTGCCCGACTTCAACGGCACCCTGCGCGTGTCGGCGCTGGTGTACTCGGCCGACAGCTACGGCAGCCGCGACGTCGAGACCGTGGCGCGCGCGCCGGTGGTGGCCGAAGCCAGCATGCCGCGCGTGCTGGCGCCGGGCGACCGCGCCACGGTGACGCTGGACCTGACCAACTTCACCGGCAAGGCCGGACGCTTCGACGTGCGCGTCGAGGGCATCGGCCCGCTGGACGTGGGCGAAGGCACGCGCAGCGTCGAGCTGGCGGCGGACGGCAAGACCACGCTCAACTTCCCGCTGGTCGCGCGCACCGGCTACGAGGTGGCGAAGGTGCGGGTGCGCGTGGACGGCAACGGCGCCAGCGTCGACCGTCGCTACGACCTGCCGGTGCGTCCGGCCTGGCCATCCGTACTGCGCTCGCGCAGCCAGGTGCTGCAGTCGGCGACGCCGGTGAGCCTGGACGCGTCGCTGGCGCAGGGTCTGATGGCGGGTTCGGTGACCGCGCAGTTCACGGTGAGCGCACTGCCGCCGATTCCGTTCGCCAGCGCGATCCGCGGCGCGCTCGACTATCCCTACGGTTGCGCCGAGCAGACCGCCAGCAAGGGCTATGCGGCCCTGCAGCTGGACGAGGCGACGGCGGCGATGCTGGGCATCCGCGACGTCGATGCGTCGAAGCGCCGCCAGTACGTGGAAGGCGCGTTCGGGCGCCTGGCCTCGATGCAGCTGCGTTCGGGACACTTCTCGATGTGGGGCAGCGACGGCTACGTCAATCCGGCGCTGACCCCGTACATCGCCGAGTTCCTGCTCGATGCGCGCGACGCCGGCTTCAACGTGCCCGAGCAGATGCTGCAGAAGGCGCTCGAGCGCCTGGGCGAGGACCTGCTGGCCGGCGGCGAGCAGTTCTACGGCCACGACCATCGCGAACACCTGCGCTTCGCCTACCAGGCGCACGCGGGCTACGTGCTGGCGCGCGTCAACCGCGCGCCGCTGGGCACGCTGCGCGCGCTGTACGACAACGACCGCGGGAAGTCGCTGACGGCGCTGTCGCTGGCCCACCTCGGGCTGGCGCTGTCGCTGCAGGGCGACCGGGCGCGCGGGGACAAGGCGCTGGAACAGGCTTTCGACAAGCCGCCGTCGCGCCCGCGCTACCTGTGGGACTACGGCAGCGACCTGCGCGACCGCGCGCTGATGATCGCGCTCACCCACGAGCGCGACCTCGCCCGCGCCGCCTGGGACGCGAAGGCCACCGACATCGGCCGCGACCTGGATGCGCGCCGCGGCGGCGGGCGCCTGTACCTCAGCACGCAGGAGCAGATCGCGCTGGCGCGGCTGGGCCGGGCGCTGGTGGCGGCCGCGGGCAGGGACGTGTCGGGCACCCTGGTGGAAGGTGGCGTGGGCCAGCCGGTCGCACCGGCGCGCATGGTCGGCCGTACCTACGACGCCACGACCCTGGCCAAGGGCGTGCGCTTCGAGCCGGTGGGCGAACCTCCGCTGTTCGTGACCATCGACGTGGCCGGCGTGCCGGTGGACGCGCCGGCGATGGACGAGAGCCGTGTCCGCGTCCAGCGCACGCTGTACACCACCGCGGGCAGGCCATGGTCGCCGGCGCCGCTGAAGGAGGGGGAGGCGCTGATCGTGGCGCTGTCGCTGACCGCGGACGTGGACATGCGCGACGCCCTGGTCACCGACCTGCTGCCAGCCGGTCTCGAGATCGAGAACTTCAACCTCGGCGACGCGAAGCAATGGGCCGATGTCGTGGTCGATGGCATCACGGTCAGCGACCGCGAGAGCGCCGCCACCGTGCGCCATGAGGAGTTCCGCGACGACCGCTACGTGGCCGCGCTCGACCTGCGTCGCGGCGATACCGCGCGCGTGTTCTACCTCGTGCGCGCAGTCACGCCCGGCAGCTACACCGTGCCGCCCCCGCTGGTGGAAGACATGTACCGTCCCGACATCCGCGGCGTGGGGCGCGCGGCGCCCGCGACGATCACGGTGGTGCAGCCGTGAGCGCGCAGGCGCGCCGTGTCGCGACGCGCTGAGGCGGGGATCGTCTCCCGTGCAGGGGACGGTCGGAGCGGATGATGCGGTCGCGGCCACCAGGACGACCCGGCCACGACGCCAGGCGCGGTGACGCAGGGGCGGGGCAGGGCGGATGCGCCTGAGCCGCGCCGCCGCTCCCGGGCCGTCGGCTGGCCGCAGCCGCTGGCGCCGCCTGCTGCCCTGGCTGCGCTGGGGCACGGT
>JAEXTE010000408.1 GCA_023453655.1 Pseudomonadota bacterium | reverse complement strand
GGACGCCGATGCCAGGGCGGCTGGAACGACCGGGTCGGGAGGACCGGGATCGGGATCGGGAGCGGACAGGGCCGTCGGGGAGGTCACGTGGGGGCGGCGGAGGGACGGAACGCTCAGGTTAACAATTCGGCGCCGCGCACGGCCGCAGGGGACGCCGTCCGCAGCCCCCCGGGCGCTATAATCGACGCGCAAAGGTGGGAGAAGCACAGGGCCGCGCGCCCGTGCTGCCGAAGGCGCAAACGCCCGTAATCGCTCAGGCCCGATACCACCGGACGCGGCAAACACTCTGGAGAGACCGACCGGCCTTGCCGGAACCGGCGCCGAAGGGGCACGAAGCGCTCGCCGTGCGCGCTTCCAAACTCTCAGGCAAAAGGACAGAGGGGCACCCACGCCACGGAATGCCCGTCGCCGGACAGACGCTGCCCGGCTCCGCGCCCGCCACCCCGCAAGGCGGCGGCAGCGCGGATTCCGGCCCAGGCCGGAACGACGGCCCGCCATTCCGGCGGCGCCCTCCACTTCCCGGTGCCTGCCATGTCCAAGCCCAGCCTGCGCGAACTCGAACACCACGACGCCTTCGTCGAACGCCACATCGGCCCCAACGACGCCGAGGTCGCGCACATGCTGCGCGAGGTCGGCCACGACTCGCTGGAGGCGATGACCGAGGCGATCGTGCCGGCCAGCATCCAGCCCAGCGCCCGCCTCGACCCGGCCTCCAGCCCCGGCCTGGCCCTGCCCGGCTCGCTGACCGAGGTCGAGGCGCTGGCGAAGATCCGCGCCATCGCGAATAAGAACGACGTGTTCCGCAGCTTCATCGGCCAGGGCTACTACGGCACCCACACGCCCAACGTCATCCTGCGCAACATCCTCGAGAACCCGGCCTGGTACACGGCCTACACGCCCTACCAGGCGGAGATCTCGCAGGGCCGCATGGAAGCGCTGATCAACTTCCAGCAGATGTGCGCCGACCTGACCGGCATGGACATCGCCAACGCCTCGCTGCTGGACGAGGCCACCGCCGCCGCCGAAGCCATGACCCTGGCCAAGCGCTCGGCCAGGTCGAAGTCCAACCTGTTCTACGTCGCCGACGACGTGCACCCGCAGACGCTGGAAGTGGTGCGCACGCGCGCCGACGGCCTCGGCATCGAGCTGCAGGTCGGTCCGGCCGCCGGCGCCGCCGACGCGGACAGCTTCGGCGTGCTGCTGCAGTACCCCAACACGTTCGGCCGCATCGATGACCACGCCACGCTGGCCGAGGCGGTGCACGCGCGCGGCGCGCTGCTTGCGGTGGCCAGCGACCTGCTTGCCCTGACGCTGCTCAAGGCGCCGGGCGAATGGGGCGCCGACATCGTGGTCGGCAACAGCCAGCGCTTCGGCGTGCCGTTCGGCTTCGGCGGCCCGCATGCCGGCTTCATGGCCTGCCGCGACGCGTTCAAGCGCTCGATGCCGGGCCGCCTGATCGGCGTGTCGGTCGATGCGGGCGGCAAGCCCGCCTACCGCCTCACCCTGCAGACGCGCGAGCAGCACATCCGCCGCGAGAAGGCGACCTCCAACATCTGCACCGCGCAGGTGCTGCTGGCGGTGATGGCCTCGATGTACGCGGTCTACCACGGGCCCGACGGCCTGGCGCGCATCGGGCGCCGCGTCCACCGCCAGGCTGCGATCCTGGCCGAGGCGCTGCGGCGCGCCGGCGTGCAGGTGGGCGGCGACTTCTTCGACACGCTGCACGTGACCGGCGTGGACGCCGAGCAGATCCATACCTACGCCAGCCACCAGCGCATCAACCTGCGCAAGATCGACGCGACCAGCGTCGGCATCAGCCTGGACGAGACGGTGACCCGCGCCGATCTCGCCGCGCTGGCCAAGATCTTCGGCACCTCGCTCGACGGCGGCGCGATCGACGCGCTCGACGCCGAGGTGGCCGACGCGCTGCCGCAGGCCCTGCTGCGCGAGTCGAAGTTCCTGCAGCATCCGGTGTTCAACACCCACCACAGCGAGCACGAGCTGCTGCGCTACCTCCGCGCCCTGGCCGACAAGGACCTGGCGATGGACCGCACGATGATTCCGCTGGGCTCGTGCACCATGAAGCTCAACGCCACGGCCGAGATGATCCCGATCACCTGGCCGGAGTTCGCCAACATCCACCCGCTGGCCCCGGCCGCGCAGACGCGCGGCTACCAGGAGCTGGTGGCCTCGCTGGAGGCGATGCTGGTCGAGATCACCGGCTACGACGCGGTGAGCTTCCAGCCCAACTCCGGCGCCCAGGGCGAGTACGCCGGCCTGCTGGCGATCCGCGCCTGGCACGCCTCGCGCGGCGAGAGCCATCGCGACATCTGCCTGATCCCCGAGTCGGCGCACGGCACCAACCCGGCCTCTGCGCAGATGTGCGGCATGAAGGTCGTGGTGACCAAGTGCGACGCCAACGGCAACATCGACGTCGAGGACATCCGCGCCAAGGCCGCCAAGCATTCGGCCAACCTGGCCGCGATCATGATGACCTACCCGTCCACGCACGGCGTGTTCGAAGAGGACGTGGTCGAGATCTGCGAGATCGTCCACCAGCACGGCGGGCAGGTGTACACCGACGGCGCCAACATGAACGCGCTGGTCGGCCTGGCCAAGCCCGGCGAGTGGGGCTCGGACGTGTCCCACCTCAACCTGCACAAGACGTTCTGCATTCCGCACGGCGGCGGCGGCCCGGGCGTGGGCCCCTGCGCGGTCAAGTCGCACCTCGCGCCGTTCCTGCCGCGCGGGCACAAGGATGCGAGCGGCGCAGTGGGCATGGTGTCGGCCGCCACGCACGGCAGCGCGTCGATCCTGCCGATCAGCTGGATGTACATCGCGATGATGGGCGCGCCCGGCCTGCGCAAGGCCACCCAGGTGGCCCTGCTCAACGCCAACTACATCTCGCGCCGCCTGGCCCCGCACTACCGCACGCTCTACACCGGCCGCAACGGCCTGGTGGCGCACGAGTGCATCCTCGACCTGCGTCCGCTGGAGAAGGCCACCGGCGTCACCGCCGAGGACGTGGCCAAGCGCCTGATCGACTTCGGCTTCCACGCGCCGACGCTGAGCTTCCCGGTCGCTGGCACGCTGATGGTGGAACCGACCGAAAGCGAATCGCTGCACGAGCTGGACCGCTTCATCGATGCGATGATCCAGATCCGCGACGAGATCCGCGCCATCGAGGAAGGCAAGCTCGACCGCGAGGACAACCCGCTCAAGAACGCGCCGCACACCGCCGACGCGGTGGCGGCGAGCGAGTGGACGCATGCCTATCCGCGCGAGCTCGCTGCGTTCCCGCTGCCCAGCCTGCGCCAGCAGAAGTACTGGCCGCCGGTGGCGCGCGTGGACAATGTCCACGGCGACAAGAACGTGTTCTGCGCCTGCATCCCGGTGGATGCCTTCAAGGAGGAAGCGGCGGAGGCCTGACGGTTTTTTCGCCACCTCCGCAAGCACACGCGCAACCGCCCCGCAAGGGGCGGTTCGCGTTTGCGGCATTGGCGTTGTTTTCGCCAAACCGTCCCCGGCCATGGCGCCACGCGGGCTGGCGACGATTGTTCAATGGCCGTTCCACAACGTTGTCCACAGCCAGCGTGGATAAGTCGCGGGCAGCCGTGCGCGCCGATGCGGAAGTCGTTGCGCAATGCAAGTCTTTTCGCGCCGCACTTGACGGATGCGACCCGGTGCGCAGGCAAGCGCCGGGTTCGCGGCGGCATCAGCCGCCGCCCGCTGCGATCGCGTCGAGCACGTCGGCCAGCGGGGCCGGCCGGCCCAGCAGGTAACCCTGGGCCTGGTCGCAGCCATTCGCGCGCAGCCAGTCCAGCTCCTCCGGCTGTTCCACGCCCTCGGCGATCGTGCCCAGGCCCAGCCCATGGGCCAGCGAGATCAGGGCGCGGCAGATCGAGGCGTTGCGCTCGTCGGCGTGCACGCCCCGCACGAAGCTGCGGTCGATCTTGAGGTAGTCGAGCGGCAGGTCCCGCAGGTAGGCCATGCTGGAGAAGCCGGTGCCGAAATCGTCGATCGAGATCGATACCCCCGCATCGCGCAGCTCCAGCATGCGCGCGCGGGCCGTCTGCGGCTGGCGCAGCACGACGCTCTCGGTCAGCTCCACGTGCAGCGCGCCCGGCGGCAGCGCGTGCTCGAACTGCACCTGGCGCACCACGGACGTCAAGGAATCGCCCAACAGCTGCACGGCGGAGACGTTGACCGCGATCGAGACCCCGCTCAGGCCGCGCTCCGCCAGGCGCCCGTGGCAGCGTGCGGCCTGCTCCAGCACCCAGCACCCGATGGGCACGATCAGTCCCGAGGCCTCGGCCAGCGGCACGAACACCGCCGGCGACACCATGCGCCCCTCGTGCCGCCAGCGCAGCAGCGCCTCCAGCGCCACCACGCGGCCGTCGGCGACACGCCGGATCGGCTGGCAGTGCAGTTCGAACTCGTTGTTGTCCAGCGCGTTGCGCAGTCGCCTGGCCAACGCGATGCGTTCGGTCGCCTGCTCGGCCATGCCGCGGTCGTAGGGCAACAGCGGCAGTTGCTCGCGCCGCGCCTGCAGTGCCGCCAGTGCCGCGTGACCGATGACCTGCTCGGCACCCTGGCCGTCTTCCGGTCCCTCGGCGATGCCGATCGAGGCCTCGACCGGATGCGCGCCGCCCTCGGTGTCCACCGGTACCGACACCATCTCCTCGAGCGCCGCCAGCATCTCATCGCGGCGGGCCGCGTCCAGCGCCACGACCACGAACGACTCGCCCGGCCAGAATCCACTCAGGCCGAACCTGCGCCCCACTTCATCGATGCGTGCGGCCACTTCGCGCAGCAGCAGCTCGCTGGTCTGCGAGCCCAGCGTCGGCGCGATCAGTTCCAGCCCGCGGATGCGCACGAAGGCCACCGCGTAGCGCGTCCCCGGGACATGGCGCGCGTTGACCTGTTCGATCAGGCTGGACAGGCGCGACAGGCCGGTCAGGTCGTCGTGGCTGGCGCGCCAGGCGAGATCGCGCTCATAGGCCACGCGATCGCTGACGTCCTCGGCCAGGACCAGCCGCGCCGGACGGCCTGCGAACTCGATGCCGCTGCTGAACACACGCACGTCCAGGCGGCTGCCGTCGCGCCGCAGGTGGGTCCAGATGCCGTCCACGTCCTCGCGCGGACCGCGTTGCGCCATCGACGCCTCCACCTTCGCGCGGTCGGCGCGTGGGCGGATGTCGAGGATCGTCATGCGGCGGAACTCTTCCTCGCTGTAGCCGTAGGCCGCCACGGCCGCTTCGTTGACCGCGAGGAAGCGCAGCGTCCGCTCGTCGAACACCCAGAACGGCAGCGGATTGCGCTCGAACAGCGCCCTGAACTGGGCCTCGGCACGCGCGATGCGCTCCTGCGCTTCGTGGCCTTCGGTGACGTCGACGACAGTCCCCGAAACCCGCACCATGCCCTGCCCGTCGGGCACCAGTCCACCGCGCTCGCGCAGCCAGCGTTCCACACCGGGGCGCGGATGCACCCGGAATTCGGCTTGGTAAGGATCGCCCCGTTCCAGCGTGCGGGTGAACGCCTGCTCGACCTCCTCGCGGTCGTCGGGATGCATCCGCGCGTAGAAGTCCGCCAGCGGCAGTACCCCGCCCCTGGGCTCGAAACCATAGAGCGCGGCCATATGGGCGGACACCTTGATGTGCACGCCGTCGGCTTCCATCCGCCATACGCCGGTGCGCGAGGCGCGCTGCGCCTGGTCGAGCCAGTCGGCCTGTTCCTCCAGTTCCGACAGCAAGGCCTCGCGCACGCGTTCGCCGCCCGACAGCCGCCGCAGGAAATACCCCAGCCCCAGCCAGTACAGCAGCACGAAGCCGGCCGCGATGGATGCGTTCCGATACCAGGGCACCAGCGCCTCGCGCAGGCCCAGCCCCGCAACGGCGATCAGGTCGTAGCCACTGGTGGCGCTGAAGCCGGACAGGCGCGTGACGCCGTCAATCTGGCTGACCCGCACGGCCGACGCGGTGCCCCGCGCGTCGCGGAGCGACGCCGGCAGCCCGGTGCGCTTGCCGACATGGCGGGCCCCATCGGGCACGCGTGCGATCACCACGCCGTTGCGGTCGAGTACCGTGACCTGTCCGTCGCGGCCAATGTCGAGGTCGGCGATCATCCGCTCGACGCCAACGGTGTGCAGGCGGGCCAGCAGCCAGCGTCCGTCGCCGAACGGGAATGCCACGCGCAGCCGCCAGCCGCCCTGGCCATCGGGCTCCAGGTCGCCCACCGCCAGCCGGCCCGGCGCGCGCGCGGCCCACCGCGGCAGCGCTTCGTCCCCCTCCTCGCCCGCAACCAGCGCGCGCCCCTGCGGGTCCACCAGTACGACAGACGCGAGTTCCGCGCGTCGCGCCACCACGCCCGCGATGGCCTCGTGCAACAGCGAATCCGCCTGGTCCGGCGCCGAATCGCCATAGGCGGCAGCGTCGCCGCTGATGCCGCCCAGTGCGCGTTCCAGGCTGCCGAACTCCTGGCGCAGCAGCCGGTCCACGCCGCTGGACAGCGCCAGCGCCTGCCGCTGCGCGGAGGCCAGGCGCGTGTCGCGGTCCTGCCACAGCAGCAGTCCCAGGCCAAGCATCATCAGCACCCCGAGCGTCACTCCGACGGCCGCGACCTTGGAGACCGAACTCCGGGAGCGCTGTGGCATGGCAGTGGGAGGCATCGAAGAATCGCGCTCCGGGGAAGTCACCGCACCATGCCAACAGGCGGTGGGATGCGCAACTGCTGCTGGTCGTGGGGAACCGGTTCGGACAACCCCGCGCGGGCGTTGCGCCACCCGGCTCGTCCCGCTCGCACGACCGGCGACAGCGCGGTGGGAGCAGCTTCAGTCCGCACGCCGGCTTGCCGGGCGCCGTGCGGGAGGCCGGGGATTGCCAGCCGGAGTGTAGGCGGGCGGCGAATAGAAGTTGAGCGTCCTCAACAGGTCCTGTCCGGTATTCCGGATCTCGTGGCGCTCACCGCGTTCGATCACCAGAAGGCTGCCGGCGCGCAACCGGCGTCGCGCTCCGTCGACGATCGCCAGTCCCTCGCCCGCCACCACGTACAGCCACTGGTCGGCGCCGCGGTGTGCGTTGTCAGGCCCGCCCTCGCTGCCGCCGGGCGCAATCACCATCTCCGCCGCCTGCACCTTGCGGATCGAGAAGGCCGGCCGGAAGCCCTTGCCGAAGCGCAGATGTCTGGAGCGCATGCGCCGCCTGCCCGTGAGGACGGACTCCACCTTCGCCCCTTCCGCGTCAATGCGTCGCGAACACCCCTTCCCGACACGGCGTTCACGAGGATTCGCCCATCGTTGTCGCGCCGCGCAGCCACCGGATGGTCCGGCCCGCGGACGCTATCCGGAGTTCCCATGCCGCTCACCATCGCCGTGATCGTCGGCAGCCTGCGCCAGGATTCGTTCAACGCGCGGCTGGCCGACGCCCTCGCCAAGCTCGCACCCGACGACGTCGAGTTCCGCCGGCTGCGCATCGACGACCTGCCGCTGTACAACCAGGACGACGACGATTCGCCGCCGCCTCCGGTCACCCGACTCAAGCAGGGCATCCGCGAGGCCGACGGCCTGCTGTTCGTGACGCCCGAATACAACCGATCGATTCCCGGCGTGCTGAAGAACGCGCTCGACCACGCCTCGCGCCCGTACGGCGACAGCGCCTTCCCGGACAAGCCGGCCGGCATCATCGGCGTGTCCATCGGTGCGATCGGCACGGCCGCCGCGCAGCAGCACCTGCGCACCATCCTCGCCTATCTCGACATGCCGACCCTGGGCCAGCCCGAGGCCTTCCTCAAGGCCGACGACGTGCTCGATGGCGACGACATCGCCGAGGGCAGTCGCGACTTCCTGCAGGGCTGGATGGACGCCAATCTGGACTGGGTGCGGCGCCACGCCTGACCACGCGTCCGCTCAAGGTCGGCGCGAGCGCGGCTTCGGGGCCCGGGGCTCGCCCGCGCCCGCCCTGCGCAGCCGCCGCGCCATCGCGCGCATGTGTTCGCGCAGCTCGACCGGCTCGAGCACGCTGAAGTCCACGCCGAGCATGGCCAGGTGGAATCCGAGCACGTCGGGCCGCTGCGCACCGGTCTCCAGCACGCAGCTGCCGGCATCGCAGGCGGAGAGATGGCCGACCGAGGGCGGGATG
>JAEXTE010000382.1 GCA_023453655.1 Pseudomonadota bacterium | reverse complement strand
ACACCAACAACACCCCGCCCTTGCGCGCGCGCGGCCCCCCCCGCTACCTGGATGGCGACGCCGACCTGAAGGTCGCCGGCGAGACGGTCGAGCGCGACGTCGGCTTCGATCCGTGGACGCTGGGCTTCGGTATCGGCGCCCGGTTCTGATCCCCGCCGCTTTCGCGCCTACGAGGCAACGGGCCCTGCGGGGCCCGTTGCCGTATCCGGACACCGGAATCAGCGGCGCAGCATGCCCAGCCGCCGCAGCGTGCGGCGCAGGCCCCAGGCGAAGGCCAGGTGGTAACCAAGCAGCAGGCCGCCGATCGCCCAGAGGCTGGCAGGCTGCGCCAGCCAGTCCCAAGGCAAGGGCGCCGGCGCGCCCGACCGCGCGCGATGCCAGAGCTGCCAGGCGGCCAGCGCCACGCGCATGGCGACCAGAACGGTCAAACCCGTCACCAGCCATGCGTTCGCGGTGTAGTGCAGTTGCCCCTGGCCCGCCTCCAGACGTGCCAGCCGCAGGCCGGCCGTTCCCAGCACGAGGCCGGCCAGCAGACCGCCCGCGGCATTCCAGCCGGCCCCGTCGATCCACAGCGCGGTCAGCGCCGCGCCCACCAGGAACAGGACCGACGACAGCGCCAGGCCCAGCGCATTGAACGTCACCCAGCCCGGGCGCGCGCGGCGGCGCGAGCGCCCGGCGCGATAGCGCTGCCACAGCCCGATCGGCCACAGCAGGAGCATCAGCGCGAGCAGCGACAGCAGCAGGACCGGCAAGAGCAGCAGCGGCATGGCGGTCGGCGCCGGCTCAGGGTGGGGGCGTCTGCGCGGACCCGGCCGCATGCGACGCGCCGACCACGCGCTCGCGACGGATCAGGTACAGGCCACTGGCGACGATGATGGCCGCGCCCAGCCAGGTCTTGCCGTCGGGCAAGGCCTGCCACACCACCAGGTCGATCAGCACGACCCACAACAGCGCCGCGTATTCCAGCGGCGCGATCTGGCTGGCCTCGCCGACCCGGAATGCCTGGGTCAGCGCCACCTGCCCGATCGCACCGCTCAGCCCGACCAGGCCGATCACCCACAGGTGCGCGGCCTGCACCGGGCGCCAGTCGAAGGCGGCCACGCTGCCGGCGAACACCGCCAGCAGGGCCAGGAACCAGAACACCATCGCCTCCGGGCTGTCGCGCATCGCCAGCTTGCGCACGGTGATCGCCGCGATCGAGTAGCACAGCGCCGCCAGCACCAGGACCAGGCCGGCGGTTGTGGCCACGCCGTCGCCGGTGGGCCGCAGCACCACCAGCACGCCAACCAGGCCGAGCGCGATCGCGGTCCAGCGGCGCGGTCCGACCTTCTCGCCCAGCAGCGGCACCGCCAGGGCGGTGATCATCAGCGGCGCGACGAACACGATCACGTAGGCGGTCGACAGTGGCATCCGGGCCAGGCCGTAGATGAAACCCACCATCATCCCCACGCTCAGCAGGCCGCGCAGCACGTGCAGGGGCCAGTGCACCCGCAGCAGGGTGTGGACGCGCCCGCGCGCGAGCACCCAGGCCGCGACCAGCGGCAGCGCGGCCAGGCTGCGCAGCGTCGCGACCTGGAACGGCGGGTAGTCGGCGGCCAGCCACTTCATGCCCGCGTCCATGACCGCGAACAGTGCGCCGGCGCTGAGCATCCACGCCGCGGCCACGCCCGGCCGAAGTTCCAGCGGGCGGGACATCAGCGCGCCAGGCTGGCGATGTCGATCACGAAGCGGTAGCGCACGTCGCCGCGCAGCATGCGCTCGTAGGCGTCGTTGATCCGGTCGACGGAAATCAGTTCGATGTCGGCGGCGATGCCGTGCACGGCGCAGAAATCGAGCATGTGCCGGGTCTCGGCGATGCCGCCGATCATCGAGCCGGCGATGCGGCGGCGCTTGGACACCAGCGGGAAGGCCGACACCGGCGACGGCTCGGGAATGCCGAGCAGCACCAGGGTGCCGTCCACGCGCAACAGGCCCAGGCAGGCGTTGTAGTCGTGCGGCGCCGAGACCGTGTCGATGATCAGGTCGAACTGGCGGGCATGGCTCTTGAACGCGCGGCCGTCGCCGGTGGTGGCGAAATCCTGCGCGCCCAGCGCCAGCGCATCCTCGCGCTTGGACGCGTTGCTGGAGAGCACGGTGACCTCGGCGCCCATCGCCACGGCCAGCTTCACCGCCATGTGGCCCAGCCCGCCCAGGCCCATCACCGCCACCCGATGGCCGGCGACCACGCCGAAATGGCGCAGCGGCGACCAGGTGGTCACGCCGGCGCACAGCAGCGGCGCGGCGCGGTCGAGCGGGATGCCGGCGGGAATCGGCAGCACGTAGTCCTGGTCGACCACGATCCGGGTGGAATAGCCGCCCTGCGTCGGCATGCCGGTGCCGCGCTCGCGGCCGTTGTAGGTCGGGGTCATGCCCTCGTCGCAGTACTGCTCCATGCCGCTGCGGCACGGCGCGCAGGCGCGGCAGGAATCGACGAAGCAGCCCACCCCGACCGCGTCCCCGACCTTGTGGCGGTCGACCTGCGCGCCGACCGCCGAGACCCGGCCGACGATCTCGTGCCCCGGCACCATCGGGAAGATCGAGCCGCCCCACTCGTCGCGCGTCTGGTGGATGTCGGTATGGCAGACGCCGCAGTACAGGATCTCGATCTGCACGTCGCGGGGACCGGGACTGCGGCGCTCGAGCATGAAGGGCGCCAGCGGCGCGCCGGCGGCCTGGGCTGCGTAGGCGGGAATCATGCGGAGGGCCTGGCGGGAAGGTGGATGCGCATGATGCCGCATCCGCGCGCTCAGCCGGCTTCCAGCACGTGCCCCAGGCCGGTTCCGGCAATTTCGGTCAAGGCCGTGGACAGCGCCGCCGGCTCGGTGCCGCGGACGAAGCCGATGCGGAAGTGCACTTCGCCGGCCGGCGTGCGCGAGGAATGGATCGACTCCAGGCTGACCCCATGGCGTTCGAACACGTGCAGCAGCGCGCGCAGCGAGCCGGCCCGGTCCTCGGGCAGGTGGACGCTGGCGTAGCGGCGCGTGACCAGGTCGGCGAGCAGGTAGCCGACCCGCTCGTAGGCGTAGCTGCCCTCTTCCAGCGCCTGCGCGCCGAAGGCCTCGCGGCTGTGCAGGAAGCGTTCGCGGAAGCGGGCGCGCGCGGCATCGTCGCCCTGGCGCACCAGTCCGCGCAGTTCCGAGAGCTGCGCCAGCAGGCGGTCGAGCATCCCGGCAACGTGCGGATTGCCGAACTGGATCTCCTCGTAGATCGCCGGATTGAGCGAGAGGATGCGCGCGGCGATGGCCGCGTCGAGTTCGAACGAGGCCGAGCGGAACGGCATGATCGCGTCGAGGCCGCCCAGTCCTCCGGCGTACTCGCCCAGCACGCCGGCCTGGGCCAGGTGCGAGGCGTGCACCATCGCCTGCACCAGCGCCATCATCCGGTCGTGGCGCTCGGCGTCGGCGTACACGTACTCGCCCTCGAGCGCGTCGAGCAGGGCCTGCAGCCAGGGACGCCATCGGTCCAGCCGGGACTCGCACACCACCACCACCCGGCCCTTGAGTGTCGGCGCCTTGGGCGGGGCGGTCATCGGATGCAGGCCGGCCACCTCGGCGCGCGAGCGCAGCATCGCCTCGGTCGGCGCCTGCTTGATCGAGGTGATGTCCAGCCACAGGCGCCCGGCCTCGCGCCCGCCGGAGCGGCGCACGTAGTCCCCGACCACCTGCGGCGTCTGCCGGATCGGGGTGGCGAACAGCAGCACGTCGGCCTGCTCCAGCAGCGCCTCGGGCGTGTCGCTGGCCGGATCGCCCGGGTCGTGGCCGAGCACGCGCAGGCCCATGCGCCGCTCGAAGAAACCGCGCAGCCAACGGCCGTAGGTGCCGGCGCTGCCGACGATGGCGATGGTGGGGGCTGCGGTCACGGACGGAGCGGGCGGCACGGGGGAGGCCACACGGTACGGGCTGGCCGCGGTGCGCGCATCCGTTGCTTGCGCAACCGTGCGGTACCCTGTCGCCCGCCGGCCGCATGCAGCGCAAGCGCCCCGGCGTTCCCCACGCACAACCGGATCCCGCCATGCCCTCCTTCGACATCGTCTCGGAAGTCGACACCCACGAACTGATCAACGCCGTCGACCAGGCCAACCGCGAACTGTCCACCCGCTTCGACTTCAAGGGCGTGGACGCGAAGTTCGTGCGCGAGGACGCGGTGATCACCCAGTCCGCGCCCAGCGAGTTCCAGCTCCAGCAGATGACCGACATCCTGCGCGCGCGCCTGATCGCGCGGAAGATCGACGTGCGCTGCCTCGAGTTCGGCGACATCGACACCAACGTCGCCGGCGCGCGGCAGAAGGTGACGGTCAAGCAGGGGATCGAGCGCGACCTCGCCAAGAAGATCCAGAACAAGCTCAAGGACGCCAAACTCAAGGTCGACAGCCAGATCAACGGCGACAAGCTGCGCGTGACCGGCAAGAAGCGCGACGACCTGCAGGCCGCGATCGCGCTGCTGCGCGGCGAGGACTTCGGCCTGCCCCTGCAGTTCGACAACTTCCGTGACTGACGCCGCCCCCGACCCGGCCGCGGTCGAGCTGGCGGTAAGGCGTTGGCTCGAGCGCGCGGTGATCGGGCTCAACCTGTGCCCGTTCGCCAAGGCGGTGTACGGCAAGCAGCAGGTGCGGATCGTGGTCAGCGACGCCAGCACCGAACGCGCGCTGCTCGAGCAGCTGGGCGAGGAACTGGCGCTGCTGCGCGACACCCCGCCCGACGCCATCGACACCACGTTACTGGTGCATCCGCAGGTGCTGGGCGATTTCCTCGCCTACAACGACTTCCTCGACGAGGCCGACGCGCTGGTCGAGACGCTGGAACTGGACGGCGTGCTGCAGGTGGCCAGCTTCCATCCCGACTACCAGTTCGCCGACAGCGGACCGGACGATGTCGAGAACCTCACCAACCGCGCGCCCTACCCGATCCTGCACCTGCTGCGCGAGGCCAGCGTGGATCGCGCGGTCGAGGCCTATCCCGAGCCCGACGCGATCATCGAGCGCAACATCGCCACCGTGCGCGCGCTCGGCCACGCCGGCTGGCGCGCCCTGCTCGACGGCGACGACGGCAGGCCGCGTCCGGACTAGGGGGCGAGGCGGCAGGCGCCGGCGGCGGCCTCGAGCAGCGCCTGCGCCTGCGCCAGCGAGGGCACGATCCGGTGCCCAAGCTTCCGC
>JAEXTE010000372.1 GCA_023453655.1 Pseudomonadota bacterium | reverse complement strand
GGAGGTCATTGCCGACCCCGCCTGCGGCGCAGCCGCTGGTCAAACCGCCGAAGACGGCGCGCCAGCGCCGTGGCAGGATACGGCGCGACATCGGAGAGATGGCCGAGTGGTTTAAGGCAGCGGTCTTGAAAACCGCCGAAGGGTCAAACCTTCCGTGGGTTCGAATCCCACTCTCTCCGCCATCACCGCACGGCGATGTCGAAATGGCACACGTCCTCCCGCGTGCCCAGCTTCGAGTACAGCGCCATCGCCGGGGCGTCCGGCGGATCGGCCTGCACATAGACCACCCAGGCCCCGCGATCGCGCGCGAGCGCGCGCAGCGCGTCGATCAGGCGCGTGGCGATGCCGCGCCGCCGCCAGGCCTCGTCCACGGCGAGGTCGTAGATCTAGATCTCGCTGCGCGCCTGCTCGAACTTGGGCAGCTCGTAGGCGAGACCGCCGACGACCGCATCGTCGGCCATGGCGGCCAGCGCGATGAATTGCGGCCCGGCGAGCAGGCGTTCCAGGTAGGCATCGTCGGGCTGAGGGCCGGTGTACTCGTCGAGCATGTCGAACGCGCGGCCCATCATCGCCAGCATCGATCGCATGGGGCCGGTGTCGCTTGCGGCAAGACGCTGGATGCCGGTGTCGGTCGCGGGCATGCGTCCTCCGGTTTTGCCGGGCAATGCGCCGACATACGGTCGCACGGGCCGGCGTCCGGCTTGCGCGTGCTCGGCGCATGGCGCTAGCCTCGCGCAAGCAGTTGTGGTCACGCAAGGGGAACAGGGATGACGATCCGTGTGTTCATGGTCGACGACCATGCACTGGTCCGCGCTGGGATGCGCATGATTCTTTCAGGCGAAACCGACATCGAGGTGGTCGGCGAGGCGGAGAGCGGGGAAGCCGCGCTGCCGCTGATCCGCAAGCTCAAACCCGACGTGGTGCTTTGCGACCTGCACCTGCCCGGCGTCAGCGGGCTCGAGGTTACCGAGCGCCTGGTCAAGGGCGGTCACGCCAGGGTGATCGTGGTGTCGGTGCTGGAGGACGGCCCGATGCCGCGCAAGCTGATCGAGGCGGGCGCGTCGGGCTATGTCGGCAAGGCCGGCGATTCGGCCGAGCTGGTGCGGGCCGTGCGCGATGTCGCGCGCGGGAAGCGTTTCCTCGCCAACGGCATCGCGCAGAAAATGGCCCTGTCGGGCCTCGGCGGGGATGCTTCGCCCTTCGACGAGCTGTCGCCGCGCGAGCTGGAGACCGCGATGCTGCTGGTGCAGGGGCTGCGCCAGGAGGAAATCGCGCGCAGGCTCAACCTCAGCCCGAAGACGATCAACACGCACAAGTCGCGGCTGTTCGCCAAGCTCGGCATCGACGACAGCATTGCGCTGGCGCGGATGGCCAGCCAGTACGGGCTGGTCGATCCCTCGCAGGTGATCTGACACCTGCGAGGGCGACCGGGGCGCGGTCAGGCGCTGCGGTTTTCGCCGGATTCTTCCTTGTCCGCATCCTGCGCGGTGGCATCGTCGAGCGACCGAGCGGCTTCGTCGGCCGGCGATGCGTCATCGACCGCCAGCGGCGCCTGCGGCGGCGCGTCGAACAGGCCGGGGGCGCGTTCGTCGACGGCGGGCGCCTGCTCTGCGGCGGTTGCCGCGGCCTGCGCCGGTTCGACGGCCGCGGCTGCAGTCTGCGCGTGGCCGACAGCGGTGGAGCCTGCTTCCGACACCTCGTCCACCGGCGCGACGGCCTGCGCCACGAACGCGGGTTCGGACTCGGGCGCGACCGCGGACGCCGCGTCGTCGGCGACGTCGGCCGCTTCCGGTTCCGGCGACGCGGTGCCGATGGCCACCTGTTCCGGCACGGGATCCGCGTCGGCGACGGCAGCGGCAGGCGCTGCTTCTTCGGCCGGCGTGGCCGGCTCGACAGCCGCTTCGGCGGGCTGCACTGCAACCGGTTCCCGCGCCTGCGGTGCGGCCGGCTGCGCTTCCACGGGCGTCGCTTCGACCGCGGGCGCTGCGATGGCCGGCGCTTCGGCGCGCGGTACCGCGTTCGCCACGATCGCTGCCTCCCGGGCTGGCTGCTGCGCGGGCGCGCCGGGCTCGTCGAACTCGAACTCCGGCTGGGTACGCTGGGGCAGCGACGCCACCGGCGCCTCGGCCTCGTCCTCGCCATCGTCGCCATCCTGCGCGAGATCGTCGTTCAGGCCTTCGGCCATGCCGGCGCCTTCGCCCGCGCCGCGACGCCGACGGCGTCCGCCGCGACGGCCCCGGCGGCGACGGCCGCCGGTTCCATCCTCTCCCGCGGCGCCCTGTTCGCCGTTCGCGGGATTGGCGTCCTCGCCCTGCACCGTGGCCACGCCGGCCTCGTCGGACGAGACCGCCTGCGCGGGGATCGCCGCAGCCGCAGCCGCCGCGACCACAGCGGGTGCCGCCGCGACTTCTGGTTTCGGCTCGTGCACCGCGGTTTCCACCGCCGGCGCCGCCACCGTTTTCAGCGGAACCTCGGCCTCGACGGGCTCGGCCGCCCTGGGCTGCTGCTGCCGCGGCTGCTTGGGCTTCTTCGGCGGCTGTGGCTGCTGCGACTGCGGCCGGGCCTGGTCGCCCTGCGCGGGCTTGGCCTGCTGCTGGCCGCGGGCCGGCTGCTGCTGGCGCGCCTCCTTCTGCTGGCCCTGGCCCTGGCCGTTGCCATCGCGGCGGGCGGACTTGCCCTGCCGCTGGTCGCGGTCGCGCCGGCCCCGTTCGCCGCGCTCTCCGCGCTCACGATTGCCACGCTCGCCGCGTTCGCCGCGCTGGGCCGGCTGGGACGGGCGCGCAGTTTCCTGCGCGGCGGGCGCTTCGCCGACGAACACCCGGCGCAGCCAGCCCAGCAC
>JAEXTE010000075.1 GCA_023453655.1 Pseudomonadota bacterium | reverse complement strand
GGATCGTCGCGGTGCGCCTGCTGGCGCTCGCGCGACAGGTTGCGTTCGCGATCGGCTTGCTGCTGCAGTGCCTGGCGTCGCTGCGCGTCGCCCGCGTCCTGCCGGGCCTGCCGGCTGCGCGCAACCTCGTCGCGCGCCCGCGCCTGTTCGCGGAGCGTGGCCTGCCGTCGCTGCGCCTGCGCCCGCTGCGCCTGGTCACGGGCCTGCTCGCGCTGCGCCTGGGCACGCTGCGCCTGCTCACGCTGCATCTGGGCAGCCCGCCCCTGGTCGCGCCGGGCCGCCTGCTGGCGTTGGGATTCGGCCCGCTGCGCCGCCTGCAACTGCTGTCGGCGGGCGCTTTCGCGCTGGGCGGCCGCATCCGGAGTGCGGCGCGGCTGCATCTGGCGTTCCGCCTCGCGCTGTCGAGCGACGTTGTTCCCGGGGCGGGGCTGGGCGATCGCACGGGGCGCCTCCCGTGCCTCACGCGCCTGGCGGGCAGGCTGGCGCTGTTCCCGGGCAGGGCCACGCGGGCGATCGGCCTGCTCGCGCCGCGCAGGCGTTTCCGTGCGACGCGGCTCGCGGTCGCGCTGGGTGCGGTGCTCGCGGCGTTCGCGTTCGCGTTCCTGCGCGACGGCGGGAGCGACGGTGGCGACTGCCAGTCCAAGCGCGAGGGTGGCCTGGAGGACAAGGCGGAAGGTAGGCTGCTGCATGGTGGTGACCCCTGCCGACACCCGGGTCGGCGCAGGGCATAGTGTTTGCGCTCGTGCAATGAACCGGCTCTGAGGATTTCCAGGCCGGTTCAGGGCCTGGAAGGCGAAACCGCTTCCACTTGAACCGGCATCCAACCGGGGCCGGGACGGTGTCAACCGCGGCTTCTCCGGAGCGTGGGGTCGCCGGTGGGTTAGTCTTCCGCGCGGTCTGGTTTGGAGCGTGAGCGGTCGATGGCGACAGGGCGTGAGGGCTGGTGGCGGCGATGGCGCGCGCGCGATGTGGTCCAGGACCCGCCGGTCGAGGGCGCGCGGATGCCGCGCATCAAGCGCGGCTGGCGTTTCACCGAACTGCAGTTCACCGGCGGCGTTTCGCAGAGCCGGATGCGCACGTTCCGGCCGGGCGAACTGCTGATCGACTACACCCGCACGATGATGGCGAGCCTGCTGTTCCGGCCGCAGCCCGCGCTGATCGGCATGATCGGGCTGGGCGGCGGATCGCAGGCCAAGTTCTGCCATCGCCATCTGCAGCGGACCCGGGTGGAAGTGGCCGAGAACAACCCGCACGTGCTTGCCCTGCGCCGCAGCTTCCGGGTGCCCGCCGACGATGCGCGCCTGCGGGTGATGCTGGCCGACGGCGCGGTGTTCGTACGCGAGAACAAGGCGCGCTTCGACATCCTGCTGGTCGACGGCTACGACGAGTCCGGCATTCCGGCCGCCTTGTCGAGCCAGGCCTTCTACGACGACTGCCGCGACGCACTCGCGCCGGGCGGGGTGCTGGCCGGCAACCTCTACGCCACCGATTTCGAGGACCATGTCCGCAAGCTGCGGCGCAGCTTCGGACGCGACCGCGTCTGGGTGCTGGAGGAGGCGCGGCAGAGCAACCGCGTGGCGTTCGCCTGGACCGGCGACCCGTTTCCGGACGGACGCATCGACCTGCCGACGGTGACCGCGCGCATCGAACCGGGCGCCGTGCGCGAGCTGGGCGACGCCTTCGCCCGTGTCGCGCGGGCCTGGCAGGCGCGCTGACGGCCTTGCCATCGGGGGCCCGCCGCGCGAAAGTCTCCGGTTCACGCCAGAAGGGGTAATGCCGATGCGCCATCCGATCCTGCGGACCACGGGCCTGTTGCTGTTGCTCGTCCTGGCTGCGCCGATCCTGGCCGCCAATGGCGGCATGACATTGCGCCAGGTCGCCGAAGTCCGCGCGGTGGGCCAGGCATCGATCAGCCCGGACGGCAGGCAGGTGGCCTACACGCTGTCGGTGCCGCGCGTGCCCGGGGTGGACGACGACGGTCCGGCCTGGACCGAGCTGCACCTGGTCTCGCGCGAGGGCGCCAGCCGCGGCTACGTGACGGGCAAGGTCAACGTCGGCGCGCATGCCTGGATGCCCGACAGCCGCTCGCTCGCCTACCTCGCCAAGCGCCAGGGCGACGAGACGCGCAGGCTGTACCGCATCCCGGTCGATGGCGGCGAGTCGGTCGCCATCGCCAGCCTCAAGTCCGACATCACCGCTTTCAGCCTGTCGCCCGATGGCCGGCGCGCCGCGCTGCTGGCCGGCGCGCCCGAGAGCGACGCGCTCAAGGCGCTGAAGAAGAAGGGTTTCAGCCAGAAGGTCTACGAGGAGGACTGGCGCCCGGTGCAGCTGTGGATCGCCGACCTCGGTGACAGCAGCGCGGAGCCGCGCCTGGTGCCGGTCGAGGGCAGCGTGCAGTCGGTCGAGTGGAGCCCGGCGGGAGACCGTCTCGCGCTGACCGTCGCGCCGCGCCAGCTCACCGACGACACCCTCGTGTTCACCCGCATCCGGATCGTCTCGCCCGAAGGTCGTGTGCTGGGTCGGGTGGAGAATCCCGGCAAGGTGGGCGGACTGTCGTGGAGCCCGGACGGTGCGCACCTGGCCTTCATTTCCGCCGAAGACAAGCACGACGCCCAGCAGGGCCGGCTGTTCGTGGCCGGCCGTGACGGCGGCGCCTGGCGCGACCTGCTGCCCGGGCTGCCCGGACACGTGGTCGACATCGAGTGGCGCGACGCGTCCACCGCGCAGTTCATCAGCTGGGAAGGCGTGCAGGCGCGGCTGGGCGAAGTCGGTGTCGCAGGCGGCGGGCAGCGCACGCTGCTGGCGGCGGAAGGGCCGGTCTGGGCCGGCTTCAGCCGCTCGGCGGCGGGCGACATCGCGCTGACCGGCAGCACGCCGCAGCAGCCGTCCGAAGCGTATCTCCTGCCGGCGGGCGCGGGCGCTCCGCGCAAGCTGACCGACAGCAATCCCTGGCTGAAGGACGTGCGCCTGGCCCGGCAGGAGGTGATCCGCTACGCCGCGCGCGACGGGCTCGAGATCGAAGGGCTGCTGGTGCATCCGCTGGAGCGCCGCGGCAATGCGCGCGTGCCGCTGATCGTGGTCGTGCACGGCGGTCCGGAATCGCATTACACCAACGGCTGGCTGACCAGCTATGCGCAGCCGCTGCACCACGCCGCGGCGCAGGGCTATGCGGTGTTCCTGCCCAACTACCGCAGCAGCACCGGTCGCGGCGTCGAGTATTCGAGGAAGGGCTTCGGTCGCCCGGGCATGGAGGAGTTCGACGACGTGGTGGACGGCGTCGACCACCTGGTCGCCAGCGGCCTGGTGGACAGGGACAAGGTCGGCATCACCGGCGGCTCCTACGGCGGCTACGCCAGTGCCTGGGGCGCGACCTACTACAGCGAGCGCTTCGCCGCCTCGGTGATGTTCGTCGGCATCTCCGACCAGGCCAGCCTCGTGACCACGGGCGACATTCCGTGGGAGCAGAACCTGGTGCACATGGGCACCTGGCCGTGGGAAAACCCGGAACTGTTCCGCAAGACCAGCCCGATCGCCTATGCGCAGCAGTCGAAGACGCCGACCCTGATCCTGCACGGCGAGGCAGACCCGCGCGTGCCGGTGATGCAGTCGTACATGTTCTACCGCTATCTCAAGCTGGCGGGACAGGCGCCGGTGCGACTGGTGCTGTATCCGGGCGAGGGCCACGGCAACGCGCGCGCGGCCTCGCGCTACGACTATTCGCTGCGCCTGATGCAGTGGATGGACCACTATCTCAAGGGCCCGGGCGGCGAGCCGCCGCCGTACGAGATCGACTACGCGCTGCCGGCGGGCGACGCGAAGAAGTGAGGTGCCCGGGCGCCATGGACGCGGCCGGATGAGCGCGGCGGTGCAAGCCGCCGCCGCGCCGCCGTCCGGCGCGGCCAGGCGCCGGGTGCTGCTGGCCAGCCTGGTCGGCACCACCATCGAGTTCTTCGATTTCTACATCTACGCCACCGCGGCGGTGCTGGTGTTCCCGCACCTGTTCTTCCCGCCGGGCGATCCGGCCTCGGCCACGCTGCAGTCCTTCGCCACCTTCGCGCTGGCGTTCATCGCGCGGCCGTTCGGCTCGGCCCTGTTCGGTCATTTCGGCGACCGGGTCGGGCGCAAGGCGACGCTGGTCGCGGCCCTGCTGACGATGGGCATCTCGACCGTGGTGATCGGCCTGCTGCCCACCTACGCGCAGGTGGGCATCGTCGCGCCGCTGCTGCTGGCGCTGTGCCGGCTGGGCCAGGGCGTGGGCCTGGGTGGCGAGTGGGGCGGGGCGGTGCTGCTGGCCACCGAGAACGCGCCGCCCGGGCGGCGCGCCTGGTACGGCATGTTCCCGCAGCTGGGCGCGCCGATCGGGTTCCTGCTCTCGACCGGCGTGTTCCTCGCGCTGACCCACTGGATGAGCGACGCCGCCTTCCTGGCCTGGGGCTGGCGGATCCCGTTCCTGGCCAGCGCGGTGCTGGTGATGGTGGGCCTGTGGGTGCGGTTGAGCATTTCCGAGACGCCGGATTTCCAGCGCGCCATCGAGCGCGAGGAGCGCGTGCGCCTGCCCATGTTGACCGCCGTGCGCGACCATCCCTTCGCCCTGCTCGGCGGCACCCTCGCGCTGGTGGCGACCTTCGTGCTGTTCTACCTGATGACGGTGTTCGCGCTGAGCTGGGGGACCTCCAAGCTCGGCTACACGCGCGAGCACTTCCTGCTGCTGCAGATGCTGGGCGTGCTGTTCTTCGCCGCCACCATCCCGCTGTCGGCGCTGTACGCCGACCGGTTCGGGCGCCGCAACGCGATGGTCCTGGCGACGGTGCTGATCATCGGCTTCGGCTTCGTGTTCGCGCCGCTGCTGCAGTCGGGCAGCGACTGGGGCGTGCTCGCCTTCCTGGCGCTGGGCCTCGGCGCGATGGGCCTGACGTACGGGCCCTGCGGCACGATCCTGGCCGAGATGTTCCCGACCACGGTGCGCTACACCGGTGCCTCGCTGGCCTTCAACCTGGCCGGCATCCTGGGCGCATCGCCGGCGCCCTACATCGCCACGCGGCTCGGCGAACGGTACGGGCTGGCCTCGGTGGGCTGGTACCTGGCCGGCATGGGCGCGCTGACCCTGCTCGGCCTGCTGATGGTGAGGCGGCCCGCGCACGCGGTCTGATGCCTTGGCCGGCCGGCGCACCGCTCCGCGTGGCGTTCACGGCGCACGCGGGCGCCACGGTCCTAGACTGGAACGACGCCCGTCCGGAGGAGAACGCGTGAAGGCCTGGATCCCGCTTGGCATCGTCGCCGTGGTGTTCGCCGGCGCGCTGCTGCCGCTGCAGGCATTGATCAACGCGCGGCTGGGCGCGCTCACCCAGGGAGCGCTGTACGCCTCGTTCGTCTCGTTCCTGGTCGGCACCTGCCTGCTCGGCGCGCTGCTGCTCGCCAGCCGCACGGCGCTGCTGCCGCAGGCGCCGCTGTCCGCGCTGCCGGCGTGGATCTGGCTGGGCGGCGCGATCGGCGCCAGTCTGGTGCTGGCCTCGACGCTCATGGTGCCGCGGATCGGCGCCGGCGCCCTGGTCTGCCTGATCGTGCTGGGGCAGGTGCTGGGCGCGCTGCTGCTGGATCACTTCGGCGTGCTCGGCGCGCAGCGTGCGGTCGATCCGCTGCGCATCGGCGGGGCGGTGCTGGTGCTGGCCGGCGCCGTGCTGGTCATGCGCCCCTGGCAGTCCGCATGAACGCCATGCAGCCGCTGCCCGAAGGCCAGATGCACGCGCTGGAGCTGGCCTATGCCACCCCGCCCCGGGCCTACCACGACTTCAACCATGTCGCCGAGGTGCTGCGCCACTACGCGGCCGTGGCGGAAGGCCCGGGCTGGCTGCAGCCGCTGGAGGTGCGCCTGGCGGTGCTCTACCACGACGCGGTGTACGAGCCCGGCCGCAAGGACAACGAGGCGCGGTCGGCCGCGTTCGCGCGCGAGCAGATCGGGCACTGGCTGCCCGGCGCCGGCGTGGAGGTCGGGCGCGTGGCCGAACTGATCGAACTCACCGCGCGCCATGGCCAGTTCCGTCCCGCCGATTTCGGCAAGACCGCGGTGGCCGACGACACCCGCCACTTCCTCGACTGCGACATGGCCATCCTGGGGGCCGAACCGGCGGGATTCGACGCGTACGACCGTGCGATCGCCGCCGAGCACCGCGGCCACGTGCCGGGTTGGCTGTTCCGCATCAACCGCCGGCGCTTCCTCAAGTCGCTGCTGGCCAGGCCGCGGATCTACCTCAGCGACTTCTTCCACGAGCGCTACGACGCGCAGGCGCGCAGCAACCTGCGCCGGGCCGTGACCAGCAAGCGCTGAGCGCCGCACGACCCGGAGCGGCTATGATCGGCCGATGGCCAAGCTGCTGCTCAACCTGCGCAACGTGCCTGAAGACGAGGCCGAGGACGTCCGCGCCTTCCTGCGCGAGGCGCGCATCGAGCACTACGAGACGCGGCCCAGCCCGTTCGGCATTTCCGCCGGGGGTATCTGGGTGCGCGAGGACGACGACGTCCCGCGCGCGCGGCAGCTGATGGCCCGGTACCAGCGCGAGCGCGCGACCCGCGTGCGCTCGGAACGCCTGCGCGCCGAACGCGAGGGCACGGCCGAGACCTTCGCCGACGTGGCCCGCGCGCAGCCGCTGCGGGTGGTGCTGACCGTGCTGGCGATCCTGGTACTGGTGGCGCTGATGGCGCTGCCCGCGGTGCTGATCGGGCGCTGACGGGTGGGGGCAAGCGCGCCTGGCCGGCTGGTGCGGGGGATCGGGCGCGGCAGCATGGTCGCGCTGTTCATCAATTCGGTGGTCGGCGCCGGCATCTTCGGGCTGCCGGCGCGGGTGCACGAACTGCTGGGTCCGTACGCGCTGCTGGCCTATGTCGCCTGCGCGCTGCTGGTGCTGATGGTGGTGCTGTGCTTCGCCGAGGCCGGCAGCCGCTTCGAGCAGACCGGCGGGCCCTACCTGTACGCGCGCGAGGCGTTCGGCCCGGTGGTGGGCTTCCAGGTGGGATGGCTGGTCTGGCTCACGCGGGTCACCGCATTCGCCGCGCTGTGCAACCTGCTCATCGACTATCTCGGACACCTGGCGCCCGCGCTGGCCAGCGGCGCCGGGCGGGTGGCGGTGGCCGCGCTGCTCACCATCGCGATCGCCGCGGTCAACCTGCGCGGCGTGCGCGCGGCCGCCATCGTCGCCAACGCGTTCACCGTGGCCAAGCTGGTGCCGCTGCTGCTGTTCGTCGCAGTCGGGCTGTTCTTCGTCGAGCCGTCACGCTACGTGCCGCAGCACGTCCCGGGCCCCGCGGATTTTTCCGCCGCGGTGCTGCTGCTGGTGTTCGCGTTCACCGGCTTCGAGACCGCGACGGTACCGGCAGGCGAGGTGCGCGATCCGCGGCGCACGCTGCCGTTCGCGATCCTCGCATCTCTGGCGCTGATCGTGCCGCTGTACGTGCTGATCCAGGTCGTGGCGATCGGCACGCTGCCGGGCCTGGGCGGCTCGGCGACGCCGCTGGCGGACGCGGCGGGCCGCTTCGCCGGCAGCCTCGGTGCGGGCGCGATCGTGCTCGGCGCGCTGGTTTCGATCACCGGTACCCTCAACGGCCTGGTGCTGTCGGCGCCGCGCCTGCTGTACGCGATGGCCGAGCACGGGCAGCTGCCGGCGCCGCTGGCGCGCACCCATGCGCGTTTCCACACCCCGCACCGGGCGATCGTGTTCACCGCGGCCTGCATGCTGGCGCTGACGCTGTCGGGCTCGTTCCTGGGCGCGGTCGCGCTAAGCACGATCACGCGCCTGCTCGCCTATGCGGCGACCTGCATCGCGGTGCCGGTGCTGCGCCGGCGCGAGGGCGATGGCCTGGCACCGGCCGCGTTCCGGGTACCGGCCGCGTCCTGGGTCGTGGGCGGCGCGCTGCTGGTGATCGGCTGGCTGGTGCTGCATGCGGGCCAGGCCGAGCTGCGCAACGTCGCGCTGGCGATGCTGGCGGGCGCGCTGCTGATGGCGGTCACCGGCGTGCTCGCGCGCCGCGCATGACTTTCGGCATGACCCGCGGGCGCAGCCTGCGGGGTAAGGTCGGGGGCCGGCGGCGTCGTGCCCCGGCTCCCTTTCCGACCAGAACCGGGGCATCGATGTCCAGATTGACCGCGCTCGTGTTGTCCTTCGCAGTGGCCATCGCCTGGCCCGCCTCCGTCCTCGCCCAGCGCAGCCTGTCCTTCGATGCGCATGCGCTGCCCGGGCAGGGCGCGGTGGCGATCGCGGTAGGCGAGGGCCTGTCGGGAAGCGCCAGCTTCGATGCGATCGACGCGCGCAGCGAAGGCGCCCTGCGGCGCGTCGCGCAGGCGGATGGATTCAGCGGAAAGGCCGGCAGCCAGCTCGACCTGCGCGGCTTCGCCGGCTACGACCGCCTGCTGGTGCTGGGCACCGGCAAGGACGCCCTGACCGGAAAGGCGCTGCAGGACCTCGGCGGCCGCGTCGCCGGTGCGTTCTCGCGCTCGACCGCGCCGCGCGTGGACCTGGTCTGGGACGGCAACGAAGCGGAAGCCGCCTCGCACCTGGCCTTCGGCGCCGCGTTGGGCCAGTACCGCTTCGACAAGTACCGCTCGCGCAAGGACGACGACGAGGCCGCGCAGGCGGGCAAGGGCGAGCTGGTGATCCGCACCGCCGCCGGGGCGGGCGCGAGCGCGCACTGGACCGCGCAGTGGAAGCCGGTGGCCGACGCGGTGGCGCTCGCGCGCGACCTGTCCACCGAGCCGGCGAACGCGCTGTGGCCCGAGGAATTCGTGGCTCGCGTGCGCACGGCGGCGGCGGGCCTGCCGCTGCGCATCGAGGTGCTGGACGTGCCGGCGATGCAGAAGCTGGGCATGGGCGGCATCCTGGCCGTGGGCCAGGGCAGCGTGCGCCCGCCGCGAATGCTGTTGCTGCGTTACGACGGCGGCGCCGCGGGCGAGGCGCCGCTGGCCTTCGTCGGCAAGGGCATCACCTTCGACAGCGGCGGCATCTCGATCAAGCCGGGCGCCAACATGTGGCAGATGAAGGGCGACATGACCGGCGCCGCCAGCGTGGTGTCCACCGTGATCGCGCTGGCCGGGCGCAAGGCGCCGGTGAACGCGGTGGCCGTGGCGGCCCTGGCCGAGAACATGCCATCGGGCAGCGCAGCGCGCCCCGGCGACGTGATCCGCACCGCGTCGGGCAAGACCTTCGAGATCATGAGCACCGATGCGGAGGGACGCATGGTGCTCACCGACGCGCTCTGGTACGTGCAGCGACAGGACCGGCCGAAGCTGGTGATCGACGTGGCCACCCTGACCGGTTCGATCATGGCCGCGCTGGGCGAGGACTACGCCGGCCTGTTCGCGCGCGACGACGCGCTGGCCGCGCAGCTGCTGGCCGCGGGCGAGGCCAGCGGCGAGGAGCTGTGGCGCATGCCGTTGCGCGAGGAGTACGGCAAGCGGCTGAAGTCGCCGATCGCCGACCTGCGCAACGGCGGCGGCTCGCCCGGAGCGGGCGCGGGCGCGTACTTCATCGGCGAGTGGGTCGACCGCCAGCTGCCCTGGGCGCACCTGGACATCGCCGGTTCGGACTGGGCCTCCAGCGGCAGGCCCACCGTGCCGGAAGGCGCCACCGGCTTCGGCGTGCGCCTGCTCGACCGCTTCGTCCGCGACCACCACGAGGCCTCGGCGCGGTGAGCCTGCGGTGGGCCGCCGCGCCCGCCGCTTACAATGGCGGCATGATCCGCAACATCGCCGCCTACCGCTTCGTCGAGATCGCCGACCCGCCGTCCCTGGCCGCCGACGTGCGCGCCTGGGCCGAGGCGGGCGGGCTGCGCGGGACCGTGCTGGTCGCACCGGAAGGCATCAACCTGTTCCTGGCCGGCAGCGACGGCGCCATCGACGCGTTCCTGCGCCAGCTGCGTGGCGACGCGCGGGTGGGCGACATCGCGGTCAAGGACAGCTGGAGCGACACGGTTCCGTTCGCGCGGCTCAAGGTCAAGCTCAAGCGCGAGATCATCAGCTTCCGCCGCGACGAGGCCACGCCGCTGCGCGGCGGCCGCGCGCCTGCCGTCGCGCCCGCGGACCTCGCGCGCTGGCTGGTGCAAGGCCACGACGACGACGGTCGCCGGGTGGTGATGCTGGACACGCGCAACCGCGAGGAAACCGCGCACGGTGCCTTCGCTGGCGCGCTGTGCCTGCCGATCGACAACTTCACCGACCTGCCCGCGGCGCTGGACCCGCACCGCGACGCGCTGGCCGACGCCACCGTGGTGAGCTACTGCACCGGCGGCATCCGCTGCGAAAAGGCCGCGCTGTGGATGCGCGACAGCGGCATGGACAACGTGCTGCAGCTCGAGGGAGGCATCCTGGGCTATTTCGAGGCGGTCGGCGGCGCCGGTTACGCGGGGCGCTGCTTCGTGTTCGACGAGCGCGTGGCCCTGGATCCGCAGCTGCGCCCGCTGGTCGACGGCGCTGCCCGGCGCGCGGAGGCCGCATGAGCTGGGTCGGACTGGTCGTGCTGGCGGTCGGCGCGTACCTGGCCTGGAAGCTGGTGGGCGCGCTGCTGAAGATCCTGATGTTCGTGCTGGCGCTGGTTGGCCTGTACTGGTTCCTTGCTCCGCTCATGGGCTGGCCGTCGGTGTCGGACCTGGTCTACGTGCTCGGCCCGGACTTCGGCGGGCGGCGCGTGGAAGAAGTGCTGCATCCGTCGGGCATCGCCGGCGAGGTGGGCGACCGGGTCGTCGACGGGCTGGTCGACCGCATCCTGTCGCCGTCGCCAGAGCCGCCGACCGGGTCGCCGGTCGAGCC
>JAEXTE010000319.1 GCA_023453655.1 Pseudomonadota bacterium | reverse complement strand
GGCCCTCCACCGCGAGCGGGAGGGAGGGGACCCGCAAGCGCGTTGCTCCTTCCCCCGCCTGCGGGGGAAGGTTGAGATGGGGGCGCGCCGAAGGCGCGCGTCGGTGGCGCTCAGTCCTGCAGCAGGGCGTGCTGCGGGGGCAGGGAGATCCGGAAGCAGGCGCCGCCGCCCGGGACTGCGACGTACTCGAGCGTGGCTTCGTTCGCGCGGCACAGCTCGTGCGCGATGTAGAGGCCAAGGCCGGTGCCGTTTTCGGACGTGGTGAAGAACGGACGGAACAGCTGGCTCGCCACCGCATCGGGGATGCCCGGCCCGCGGTCGAGCACGTTGATCGCCGGCGCGCGCTGGTCGCCTTCGACGTGGATCGCGATGCGCGGCATCTCGCCGGGCATGTGCCCGTAGCGCACGGCGTTGTTCACCAGCGAGGTCATGATCTGCTGCAGGTGGCGCGGGTCGAACATCACCGGCAGGCGTCCCGGCCCCTCGGTCAGGCGCAGCTGCGCGTTCTCCTCGGGGACGATCAGCCGGTAATCGTCGATGAAGTGGCGCATGAAACCGACCAGGTCGATGTGCTCGGGCTTGGCGCGCTCGCGCCGGGCCAGGCCCAGCACGCTTTCGACGATGCCGTTGGTGCGCATGCACTGCTGGTGGATGATCTGCAGCAGGCGGCGGTCGGCGGCGCTCAGGTCCTGCGATTCCTCCAGCAGCTGGGTGGCGTAGCTGATCGCCGCCAGCGGGTTGCGGATCTCGTGGGCGAGGCTGGCCGAGAAGCGGCCCATCGCGGCCAGGGTGATCGACTCGGCGCGGCGCGAGACCAGCGAGGTGTCGTCGAGGAAGATCAGGGTCGAGTCGCTGGTCGCCAGCAGGCGGGCGAAGCGCGGCAGTACCTCGGTCTCGTCCGGGCCGCAGGCCATCGGCGTGTCGTCAAGGCGGCCGTCCTGCAGCCAGCCGGCCAGGCGCATCGCCAGTTCCGGCGCCACCTGCGCCAGCACCTGGCCGTGCATGGCCGGGCGTTCGGTGGCGGTGTTGTCGCCCAGCAGCATCTGCGCGGCCTCGTTGGCCATGCGCACGCGACCGGTGCCGTCCACCAGCACCACGCCGATGCGCATGCGGCGGATCACCAGTTCGTTGATCTCGGCCAGGTTGGCCGCTTCGGCGCCGCGCTGGTCGGCCAGGCGCCGGGCGTCGTGCATCTGCCGGCCGAGGTGGCGCATCAGGGCGACGACGGCGAAGTAGGCCACCGCGAACATCAGCACTTCGGCCAGCGGGCGGTAGGCGTGGACCTGCTCGATGCGATCCCACACGTACTCGCCCACCAGCGCCAGCGTGGCCAGGCTGGCGAAGGCCATCGCCCAGCGCATCGGCACGAACAGCGCGGCCGCTGCCAGGTTGAACACCAGCATCAGTGCGATGCCGGGGCCGGCGCCGGGCATGGCGTGGGTGGCCAGCACCACGACGGTGATGTCGATCGCCACGCCGGCGATCGCGTGCGGGGCGAGGCCGTTCGGACCGGTCGCGCGTCGCGCGAGCACCAGCAGCAGGGTCGACAGGGCCAGGTAGGTGGCCGACACCGTGCGCGCCAGTTCCGGCAGGTGCAGGTCGCCGATCAGGGCCCCGGCGGGGCTGAAGACCACCAGGGCCAGCAGGCTGGCCACCAGCACGCGGTACAGCGCGAACAGGTAAAGCTCGCGGCCCGGCGACGGTCTCTGGGCGGCTGAGGTGGCTGCGGCGGAGGCGGGCAAGGGGCGGCTGCGGGCGTGGGCAGCCCCGGAGTATAGGGGCGCCCGGCGCCGCCGGGCTGGGGCACGACGACCCCCGGTTTTGCCCGGGGGCGGCGCATGGGCGAGAATAGGCGGCCGCGTGCTGCCTGCTGGCCTCCGGGTCCGGGGCGCGCGACGCGATCCTCCCCAGCACGGACCCCACATGAACTTCCACGAATACCAGGCCAAGCAGTTGTTCGCCGACTACGGCATCGCGGTGCCGGCGGGGCGCGTCGCGCGCTCGCCTGAGGAGGCGGTCGACGCCGCCAAGTCCATCCCCGGCGACCTCTGGGTGGTGAAGGCCCAGATCCACGCCGGCGGCCGCGGCAAGGCCGGCGGCGTGAAGCTCGCCCGCAGCTACGACGAAGTGCGCGACTACGCCAAGGCCATGCTCGGCACGAAGATGGAAACCTACCAGTCGGCCGGTGGCGCCCTGCCGATCGATTCTGTGCTGATCTCCGAGGGCACCGACATCGCGCAGGAACTCTACCTGTCGGTGCTGGTGGACCGCTCGACCCAGTCGATCACCTTCATCGCCTCGAGCGAGGGCGGCGTGGACATCGAGCAGGTCGCGGCCGAGACGCCCGAGAAGATCCAGACGCTCAACGTCAACTACGTGCAGGGCCTGCAGCCCTACCAGTGCCGCGACATCGGCTTCGCGCTGGGCCTGACCGGCAAGCAGGTCAACCAGCTGACGAAGATCATGATGGGCCTGTACAAGCTGTTCAACGAGAAGGACCTGGCCCTGGTCGAGCTCAACCCGCTGGCGATCCTCACCAACGGCAACCTGGCCGTGCTCGACGGCAAGGTGAACTCCGACGACAACGCGAGCTTCCGCCACGCCGACCTGGTCGCGATGCGCGACATCCGCCAGGAGGACGAGACCGAGGTGGCCGCCAGCCAGCACGACCTCAACTACGTGACCATGGATGGCAACATCGGCTGCATGGTCAACGGCGCCGGCCTGGCGATGGCGACCATGGACGTGATCAAGCTGGAAGGCGGCGAGCCGGCCAACTTCCTCGACGTGGGCGGCGGCGCCAACAAGGAGCGCGTGACCGAGGCGTTCAAGCTGATCCTGTCGGACGAGGACGTCAAGGCG
>JAEXTE010000291.1 GCA_023453655.1 Pseudomonadota bacterium | reverse complement strand
CAGGCGGTGATCGCGCTCAAGCAGGGCGTCGGCCGGCTGATCCGCACCGAGCGCGATCGCGGCGTGCTGGTGCTGTGCGATCCGCGCCTGACCCAGAAGTCCTACGGCGAGACCTTCCTCGATTCGCTGCCGCCGTTCGCGACCACCCGCAGCGCGGCCGATGTCGCGGCGTTCTTCGCGCCCGCCGACGCGGCCAAGGGTCAGCCCTAGCTGTCGCGGCGCGCCCGGATCGGACAGGCTGGGCGCCGGATCCCGCCTTCCGCACGGAGCGCCGCATGAGCCCGACCCTGGACCCGGTCTCCACCCGGCTCGACCTGCCGCCGCCCAACGCCTGTCCGGCCGGCCTGCCGCCGTCGGGCAGCGCGCGCGAGAACGCGCAGTGGTGGGCCGACCTGTCGCCGCAGGAACAGGCCAACCACCTGTCCACCCACGGCTCCCTGATCGGCAACCTCGATGGCCTGCCGTCCGGGGTGCGCCACGAGGCCAACCTCGCCGCACTGCGCCAGGACGCGGACAGCGGCATCGACCGGCAGGCCTCGCAGGCGCTGCTGGACCGGATCGAGGCTTCGCAGGCCGCGCCCGCCGGCGAGCGCCTGCTGCTGCTCGGCTTCCAGCCGGCCGCGGACGGCGCCGACGCGCAGGCGATCGTGGCGATCGGCGATCCCGACGCGGCCGACAACGTGGCGGTATTCGTGCCGGGCACCACCTCGGATGTGGCCGGCATCGGCGGCAATATCGACCGCATGGCCGACCTGCAGGCCCAGGCTCGCACCATCCCCGGTTCGGGCGAGACCTCGACCATCGTCTGGCTGGGCTACGACGCGCCCGATTCGATCTTCCCCGACGCGCTGGGTGCCGGTTACGCGAAGGACGGCGCCGGGGACCTGCGCGATTTCACCCTGGGCCTGCGCGAATCGCACCAGGGCCCCGACGCGCGCGTGACCGTTATCGGCCATTCCTACGGCTCGACCGTGGTCGGCACCGCCGACGCGCTTGCAGGGCAGGGGCTGGCGGTGGACGACATCATCGCCATGGGCAGCCCCGGCATGGGCTACGAGTCCGCCGAGCGCCAGGGCTGGTTCGACAGCGCGCTGGTCGACGACGTGAGCGACATGCACATCGGCGCCGACCACTTCTGGGCGGGCGCCGCCAGCGACGACGTGGTCAGCTACACCGAGGTGCACGGCAACAGCCCGGTCGACTGGAGCTTCGGCGGCCAGCGGATCACCACCGAAGGCGCCTCGGGGCACAGCGACTACTGGAACCCCGGCACCGAGTCGCTGCGCAACCAGGCCTACATCGTCACCGGCAACTACGAGCAGGTGGACACGGTCGGCCGCCGCTTCGGCTGATCGGGCGCGGGCGCTATGCTGGGGCGCATGGAGACCGGTCCCCGGCGTGGTACGCGGCCCCTTCCCCTCGCCGGCGCGCTTGCGTGCCTGCTGCTCGCCGGCTGCGCCGGCGCCAAGGACACCGACCGCATGCAGTCCATGACCCCGCAACAGGCCGCCGCCGGATTCCTGCCGCAGGTGGAACAGGTCCTGGCCGAACTGTCGATCGAGCGCGAATCGCTGGAAGTGCGCGCCAACCGCTGCGAAGGCCAGGGCGGCGAGACGCGCGACGACCTGTTCTACATCTGGGTGGGGCTGCGCGGGCTGGCGCCGGGCCGCGACATCGCCAGGCAGATCGAGGCCGCGCACACGCGCTGGCAGGGGCGGGGCTGGGAGATCACCCGCTTTCGCCATCTCGACAGCGGCGGCGTCAACCTCACCGCCGTCGATCCGGCCAGCGGCAACACCTACACGCTGGACTCGGGATTCAAGCCGGCGCCGGACGCCTACCTGGCCGCGTTCTTCAACACGCCCTGCTTCCATTCGCCCGAGGGCACGGTGGCCTTCGGCGCGCTGTCGCCAGGCTGATCGGCACGCCACGCTTCGGTGGGCGCCGCCGCGCCGCTACCATGGCGCGATGAAACTGCTCGCGTTCGAAACCGCCACCGAAGCCTGTTCCGTCGCCGTATACGTGGACGGCCGCGTGCTCGAACGCCACGAGCTTGCGCCGCGGCGCCATGCCGAACTGGCCCTGCCCTGGGCCGAGACGCTGCTGGCCGAGGCGGGACTGGCGAAGGCTCAGCTCGACGCCATCGCGGTAGGGCGGGGCCCGGGCGCCTTCACCGGCGTGCGCCTGGCGGTGGCGCTGGCGCAGGGCATCGCCCTGGCGCTCGACCGGCCGGTGCTGCCGGTCTCCACCCTGGCGGTACTGGCCGCGGGCGCCCCCGCAGCGGCCGGCGACCGGATCGTGGCGGCCATCGACGCGCGGATGGGCGAGGTCTACCTGGGGGCGTTCGACCGCGGCGGCGGCGAGCCGCGGGCGCTCATGCCCGAACGGGTGGTTGGTCCGGTGGATGCGGCCTTGCCCGAAGGCACGGGCTGGTGGGGCGTGGGCACCGGCTTCGACGCGGGCGAGGGGGCGCTGCGCACGCGGATGGGCGCGGCGCTGGCCGGTGCCGATGCCGCGGCGCTGCCGCGCGCCGGCGATGTGGCGCGCCTGGGCGCGCTGGCCCTGGGACGGGGCGAAGGGCTGGCGCCGGAGCGGCTGGAGCCGGCATACCTGCGCGACAACGTCGCCCTGACCAGCCGCGAGCAGCAGGCGTTACGCGACGCCCGCCGCTGAGCGGGGAACCCGGCGTGCGTCGCGTGGTCTGCCACGGTGGACCCGACAGGACCCCGCCATGGACCACGCCGATTCTTCCGACCCACGCCGCGGCCGGCTGCAGCGCTGGCTGCGCCGCGAGCTGCCGCCGCTCGCCCTGACCATCGCCCTGCTGGTGGTCGCGCGCGCCTCGTTCGCCAACCACTACCAGGTGCCCAGCGGCTCGATGATGCCGACCCTGCTGCCGGGCGACCGGGTGGTCGTGGACATGAGCGCCTACGGACTGCGCGTGCCGTTCACCGCGATCGAACTGCTCGACCGCGGCCGTCCGGCGCCGGGCGAAGTGGTGGTGTTCAAGTCGCCGGCCGACGGCACCCGCCTGATCAAGCGCGTGGTTGCCGTGGGCGGGCAGACGGTGGCGCTGGTGGACGGGCGCCTGCTGGTCGACGGGCAGCCGCTGGCCGCAGATCCCGGCGCACCGCTCGAGCGCCTCGGCGAGCGCGTTTTCAGGCTGGACCTGGCCCACGGCGGCGGGCCGGACATCGCGCCCTCCCTGGTGCCGGAAGGCATGGTGCTGGTGCTGGGCGACCATCGCGGCGCCAGCGCCGATGGTCGCTGGTTCGGCCTGGTGCCGGAGCAGGCGTTCTACGGCCGCGCCCTGGGCGTGTACTGGCGGCGCGGCGAAGGACCGGTCTGGAAGCGGCTGTAGTCGCCGGACCGGACGCGCTCAGTCGTCGACCAGGGTGCCGCCGGGCAGGAACTGCCAGGTGCGGGTGACATGGAGGATGTCGATCTCCTCCTCGGTGCGCGGCAGCGGCGGGTAGGGCTCGGCCAGGCGCGCGATGCGCAGCGCAGCGTCGTCGAGCAGCTTCGTGCCGCTGGAACGCAGGATGTCGGCGCGCTCGACCGAGCCGTCGCGGCGGATCGCCACGCTGATCACCAGTTCGCCCGACAGCTGGCGCCGGCGCGCCTCGTCGGGATAGTTGAGGTTGCCCACGCGCTCGACCCGGTCCACCCAGTCGCGCAGGTAGCCGGCGTACGCCCACTCCCGGGTGCTGGCGGAGACGAACTTGCGCTTGGGCCGCTTGGCGTAGCGTTCCGAGCGCAGGTGGATCTCTGCCGCCAGTCGCGCCATCTGCAGGTCGCGCTCGATCCGCTCGCGTCCGCGTGGCAGCGCGGTGTCGTCGGCCTCGGGACGCGCGTCCGCATCGGGCAGGGTCTCCGCGCCGCGCTGGCTGGCCACCACCCGCGCCTGCGGCGGCGGCTGCTCGGACGGGGACTGCGCGCGCATCTCGATCGGCGCCACGCCGGATTCGGCCTGGGCGACGAGGCCGGCCTGGTCGTCGCGCGGACGCGTGCTGCGCTCGTCCTCGCCGCCGCCCTGGTTGCTGGCCTGGGCGAGGAAGTCCGCCTGGGCCTGGGTCAGGGGACTGGTGGTCTCGGTGATGATCACGTCCAGCGTCGGCAGCACCGGGGCCGCCTCGTCCAGCGCGAAGCCCAGGCCCAGCACCAGCATCCCGTGCAGCAGCAGGGACAGCACCATCGTTGCGCTCAGGCGTTCGCGCTCGCCGATGACGGGAGGCGGGGGCAGGGCCAGCGAAGACATGGGCGCGCGGCTATTCCCGCTCGATCGCGTCGAACAGCAGGCCGGCGATGTTCAGCCCGAACTGCTTGTCGAGCTCGCGGATGCAGGTCGGGCTGGTGACGTTGACCTCGGTCAGCCAGTCGCCGATCACGTCCAGGCCGACGAAGCGCATGCCGCGCCGCTTCACCTCCGGACCGACCTGGGCAGCGATCCAGCGGTCGCGCGCGCTCAGCGGGCGGCCCTCGCCGCGGCCGCCGGCGGCCAGGTTGCCGCGGAACTCGTCGCCCTGCGGGATCCGTGCCAGGCAGTAGTCCACCGGCACGCCGTCGATCAGCAGGATGCGCTTGTCGCCGTCCACGATCTCGGGCAGGTAGCGCTGCGCCATCGCCAGGTGGCGGCCGCCCTGGGTCAGGGTTTCCAGGATCACGTTGAGATTGGCGTCGCCGGCACTGGCCCGGAAGATCGAGCGCCCGCCCATGCCGTCCAGTGGCTTGAGCACCGCGTCGCGGTGTTCGGCGACGAAGGCCTTCAGGGTCGCGGCCTCCCGGCTGACCACCGTTGGCGGGCAGCACTGCGGGAATTCCAGCGCGGCCAGCTTCTCGTTCATGTCGCGCAGGCCCTGCGGGTCGTTGACCACGCGCGCGCCCTGGCGCTGGGCCATCGACAGGATCTGGGTGTCGTGGACGAAGTCCGCGTCCACCGGCGGATCCTTGCGCATCAGGACCAGGTCGCCGGCGCCCAGCGCACGATGTGACGCCGATCCCAGTTCATACCAGCCATTGCGATCGTCGCGCACGGTCAACGGCGCCAACCGCGCATGCGCCTGCCCATGAACCGTGCCAAGGCTGCCCGGCTGCACATACAGCAGCGAATGGCCGCGGCGCTGCGCTTCCAGCAGCATGGCGAAGGTCGAATCCTTTGCGATGTTGATCGACCCGATCGGGTCCATCACCACCACCACGTTCAGCTGCATATGACCCACCAGTGGCAGTTTCTGACAAATGTTAGCAGTCGCCGCGCGCGCCGGTTTCGCCCGTGCTTGCACCGACTTGCGCAATCTTCTTCAACGGCGCTTGACAGTCCGGCGGCAGGCTGGAATATACGGCGATCGCGGCAGTGCGGGCAGTGGCCCGCCACTGCGCGCCGGGGGAAGGACGCATGACGGAACACGAAAGCCGCGCCGGCAGCCTCGAGGGCCTGCGGGTGATGGTCATCGACGATTCGAAGACGATCCGGCGTACCGCCGAGACGCTGCTCAAGCGCGAGGGCGCGGACGTGGTGACGGCGGTGGACGGCTTCGAGGCGCTCGCCAAGATCGCCGACCAGAAGCCGCAGATCATCTTCGTCGACATCATGATGCCGAGGCTGGACGGCTACCAGACCTGCGCGCTGATCAAGAACAACCAGCTGTTCAAGAACACGCCGGTGATCATGCTGTCCTCCAAGGACGGCCTGTTCGACAAGGCGCGCGGCCGCATCGTCGGCTCCGAGCAGTACGTGACCAAGCCATTCACGCGCGAGGAACTCCTCGACGCGATCCGCACCCATGTCAAGGCGTGAAAGGGGGAACCGCCGTGGCCCGAATCCTGTTGATCGAAGACTCGCCCACCGATACCGCGGTGCTCACCCAGCTGCTTGAGCGCAACGGCCACGAGGTGCTGGCCGCGTCCAGCGCCGAGGACGGCATCGAGACCTGCAAGCGGGAACAGCCCGACCTGGTGCTGATGGACGTGGTGCTGCCCGGCATGAACGGCTTCCAGGCCACGCGCGCGCTGGGGCGCGATGGCGGCACCAAGGAGATCCCGGTCCTGATCGTGAGCACCAAGGGCATGGAGACCGACCAGGCCTGGGGCATGCGCCAGGGCGCCAAGGGCTACCTGGTCAAGCCGGTGAAGGAAGACGTGCTGATCAACGAGGTCAACCGCCTGCTGGGGGCAGCGGGATGACCGAGCATCGCGACCCGTTCGCGATGCTGCTCGACTTCGAGCAGCGCAGCCTCGCGCACGTCGCGGGCCTGCCCGAGCAGTTCGACGCACCGGGCCTGTGGCGCGGCGTCGGCTACCGGATCGGCGAACGCAGGCTCGCGTCGGCCTTCGACGAAGTGCTGGAGATCCTGCCGCTGCCGCAGATCACGCCCGTGCCAGGCGCGCAGGCGTGGATGCTGGGCGTCGGCAACGTGCGCGGCAACCTGCTGCCCATCGTCGATCTCAGGCAGTTCCTCGAAGGCGAGCGCACCGTGCTGCACGAAACGCAGCGGGTGCTGATCGTGCGCCAGCCCGACGGCAACGTCGCGGTCACGATCGACGAGCTGTACGGCCAGCGCGGCTTCCACGACGACCAGCAGGTCGACGCCGGGTCGGTGGCGCAGGGCCGCTACGCGCACTTCATCGAGCGCGCCTACCGGCACGCGGACCAGGACTGGGGCGTCTTCAGCCTGGCCAGGCTGGCCCGCACGCCGGAATTCAGACAAGCCGCGGCCTGACGGTCGCGTCCAGCAGCACAGAAGCAGGGGCAGGGGTAAGGGACCATGAGCACAGTAGTCGACACGGTCGCCGGCAAGGGGCGCGGGCTGGGGAGCAACTTCTGGATCGCGGCGCTGGTCACGACGCTCGTGATCTTCGGCGCCAACACCGGCTACGCCGGCTGGAAGGCGGCACGCCTGGGCGGCGCCAGCACCGCGGCCTCGAGCCTGCAGGTGAACTCGCAGCGGCTGGCCAACCAGGCGCGGGAAGCGGTGGCGGGCAATGCCGCCTCCTTCACCGCGTTCAAGGACACCAAGGGCCGCATCGACAGCGACGTCGAGCAGCTCAACGCGAACTTCGGCAGCACCACCGGCGTCGCCGGGCCGATCCAGACCGTGACCGCGACCTGGACGCCGCTGGCCGCCAGCGCCGAGCAGGTGGCGGCGAGCGAACAGGCGGTGAGCGGTTTCGCGACCAACGCCCAGCGCTTCACGCAGGCGGTGCCGCAGCTGCAGGCCCAGCTCGACGAACTGGTGCGCGCGATGTCCTCGAGCGGCTCGCCCGCCTCCCAGGTCTACATCGCGCTTCGCCAGAACGTGCTGGCCGGCAACATGGCGCGACGCGTCGCCGAGATCCAGGCCGGCGGCAGCGGCGCCTCGATGGCGGGCGACGCGCTGGCGCGCGACGTGGGCGTGTTCGAGCAGGTGCTCGAGGGTCTGCGTTCGGGCGACCAGGCGATGAACGTGCAGGCGCTGAACAACAGCGGCGCGGTCGCCGCGCTCAACCAGGCGGCCGAACGCTGGACGGCGATGAAGCAGGACCTGGACGCGATCATCGCCAGCGCCCCGGCGCTGTTCCAGGCCCAGGCCGCGTCGGCCGCGCTCACCACCGGCTCGGACAAGCTGCTGTCCGATGCGCAGGACCTGTTCTCGGCGTTCACCGCGTTCGGCTCGCTCAACGACAAGAGCCTGTTCGGCAACGTCTGGATCAGCATCATCTCCGGCCTGCTCGCCATCGTCGCGCTGGGCGGCCTGCTCTGGTCGCTGAACCGCGCGCAGCGCAAGCGCTACGAAGACACGATGGAGCTGAACAACCGCAACCAGGAGGCGATCATGCGCCTGCTGGACGAAATCGGTGCGCTCGCGGAAAACGACCTGACGGTGAAGGCGACCGTCACCGAGGACATGACCGGCGCCATCGCCGACTCGATCAACTTCGCGGTCGAGAACCTGCGCGACCTGGTGGGCACCATCAACGACACCTCTGCGCAGGTGGCATCGAGCGCGCAGGAGACGCAGGCCACCGCCATGCACCTGGCCGAGGCCGCCGAGCACCAGGCGCAGGAGATCAACTCCGCGTCCAACCGCATCAACGAGATCGCCTCGAGCATCGACCAGGTCTCGCGCAACTCGGCCGAATCGGCGGACGTGGCGCAGCGCTCGGTGCAGATCGCGACCAAGGGCGCCGGCGTGGTGCGCGAGACGATCGCCGGCATGGACTCGATCCGAGACCAGATCCAGGAGACCTCCAAGCGCATCAAGCGCCTGGGCGAGAGCTCCCAGGAAATCGGCTCGATCGTGGAACTGATCAACGACATCTCCGAGCAGACCAACATCCTGGCGCTCAACGCGGCCATCCAGGCGGCGTCGGCCGGCGAGGCGGGCCGCGGATTCGCGGTGGTGGCCGACGAAGTGCAGCGACTCGCCGAACGCGCCTCGAACGCGACCAAGCGGATCGAGGCGCTGGTGCAGACGATCCAGTCCGACACCAACGAAGCGGTCAGTTCGATGGAGCAGACGACCTCGGAAGTGGTCGCCGGTGCGCGACTGGCGGAGGACGCGGGTACCGCGCTGGGCGAGATCGAAAGCGTGTCGAGCAACCTCGCCGGCCTGATTCTCGGGATCTCCACCGCGGCCAAGCAGCAGTCGGCGGCGGCGACCAACATCACCGAGACCATGAACACGATCCAGTCGATCACCGCGCAGACCTCGCAGGGCGCGAACCAGACGGCGCAGTCGATCGGCAACCTCGCGCAGCTGGCCGCCAACCTGCGTCGTTCGGTCGCCGACTTCAAGCTGCCGGCCTGAGCACGGAGCCAGGACTCGGGATGAACGCGACGACCACCGGTCGCAGGCCGACGCACGCCGACACGCGCGGGGTGAAGCGATGACTGCGCTGCGCGAGGCCCTCGAACACACCGCGCTGGGCTGGATCAAGCCGGAGCTCGACGAAACCCTGCGGCTGGCCAAGGCCGAGCTGGAGGACTACGTCGAGGACCCGGCCGACGTCGGCCGCATGCGGCTGTGCGCCGGCTACCTGCACCAGGTGCAGGGCACGCTGCGCATGGTCGAGCTGTACGCGCCGGCGATGGTGGCCGAGGAGATGGAGCAGGTCGCGCTGGGCCTGCACGGCGGCACCGTCGCAGACCGCGATGGCGCCTGCGCCGCGCTGCTGCGCGGCATCGTGCTGCTGCCCGACTACCTCGAACGCCTGCAGGGTGGGCATCGCGACATCCCGATCGTGCTGCTGCCGCTGCTCAACGAGCTGCGCGCCGCGCGCGGCGAGAGCCTGCTCAGCGAGAGCGTGCTGTTCTCGCCCGACCTGGAGCGTCCGCTCCCGGGCGCGATCGCGGCCGCCGGCGCGGCCTCCAACGACGACATGCCGCCCCTGCTCGAAGCGCTGCGGCGCGAGATCGGGCAGTGGCAGGAACACACTCCGGCGACGGCGCTGTCCAGCCTGGCCCCGGCGCTGGAGGCCCTGCTGGGCCACGTCCGCCAGGTGCCGGTGCAGCGCATGCTGTGGGTCGCCACCGGCGTCGCGCGCGCCGTGGCAGATGGCGCGCTGCCGGCCTCGCCGGCGCTGCGCAAGGTATTCGCGGGCGTCGAGCGCGAGGCGCGCCGCGCCCTGCTCGACAACGACGGCTATGCCGAGGCCAGCGGCGAAGGCGCGCAGGAACCGACGCGGCAGCTGCTCTACCACGTCGCGCACCAGCCCGACGACGGCCATCCGGCGCTGCGCGAGCTGCGCCAGGTCTTCGAACTCGAGGCGGCGCTGCCGACCCAGTCCGAACTCGAACACGCCCAGGGCAGCATCAGCGGACGCAACCGCGCGCTGCTCGATACCGTCTCCGCGGCGGTGAAGGACGACCTGCTCCACGTCAAGGACGCGCTCGACCTGCACCTGCGCACCGGCTCGGACGACCTGGCCGCGCTGCAGCCCCACGCCGAGACCCTGGGCCGCGTGGCCGACACGCTGGGCATGCTCGGGCTCGGCGCGGCGCGCAAGGTGGTGCAGCAGCAGCGCGACGGCCTGCAGGCGATCCTCGACGGCGCGGTCGCGGCGAACGAGGACGCGCTGCTGGATGTCGCCGGGGCATTGCTTTACGTCGACGCCACGCTGGACGACCAGGTGGCGCGACTGGGGGCGGCCGAGTCGGCCGGCGCCGACGGCGAACCGTTCGCCGGCGAAGCGCGCCAGGTGGTCGATACCATCGTGCGCGAGGCGATCGCCAATTTCGTGCAGGCCCGCCAGGCCCTGGTGGCCTTCGTCGAAACGAGCTGGCAGCACGAGCAGCTCAGCGACGTGCCGCGCCTGCTCGACGAGGTCGCGGGCGCGCTGCGGATGATGGAGCTGGCGCAGCCGGCCGATTACCTGGTCGCCGTCAGCCGCTATACCCAGAACGAACTGATCGCACGCCAGCGCGTGCCCAATGGTCGCCAGCTGGACACGTTGGCCGACGCGCTGGCCAGCCTGGAGTACTACCTGGAAGCGCTGCGCGAGCAGCGCGGCAACCGCGACGAGATCCTGGACATCGCGCGTGGCAGCCTGGAGGCGCTCGGCTACTGGCCGCTGCCCGAACCGGTGGCGCCGCCGGCGGCGCAGCCGGAGCCCGGGCATGGCGAGGAAACCGCGGCGGCGTCCACCGACGTTTCCGCGGCCCTGGCCGAGCCGGTCGAAGCGGCTGCTGTCGCCGAGCCGGTGGCGATTCCGGTATCGACCCCGGTCGAAATCGAGGTGGCCGCGCCGGTCCCGGCAGCGGAACTGCCGGTGGGGCCGGTAGCGGGCGGCTTCGAGACCGTCGGCGAGGAGATCGACGAGGAGATCCGCGAGGTCTTCCTCGAGGAGTTCGCCGAGGAGATCGACAACCTCGATGCGCTGCTGCCGCAGTGGCGCTCGGTGCCCGAGGACATGGAGCGCCTGCGCCCGATCCGGCGCGTGTTCCACACCCTCAAGGGCAGCGGACGGCTGGTCGGCGCCCGCGCGCTGGGCGAGTTCAGCTGGAAGATCGAGAACATGCTCAACCGCGTGCTCGACCGCTCGCGTCCGCCGAGTCCGGCGGTGATCGCGATGGTCGACCGTGCGTTCTACACGCTGCCCGAGCTGCAGGCGGCCTTGCGCGGCGAACGCGGCGTGTCCACCGACCTCGAGGCGCTGCAGGACGCCGCCGATCGCATCGCGTCCGGCGACGAGACGATGCCGCCCGAGGCCGCGCCGGCCGTCGTGCATGCGCCGCTGGTGGACGAGATGGCCCAGCCTGGGCCGGATGCGGTCGAGCCGCAGCCCGAGCCCGAGCCCGCGCCGCAGCCCGAGCGCGTGCCGGCCAGCATCGACGCGCTGCTGCTGGAGATCCTCGACGCCGAGGTGCAAGGGCACCTGCAGACCGTCGATGCCTGGGTCGCGCAGGCCCGCGTCGGAGACAGCCACGGCAGCGATGCGCTGCTGCGGGCGCTGCACACGATGAACGGCGCCTTCGCGATGACCGAAGTGCCGGTCATCAACAGCGTGCTGGGTCCGGCCGAGCACTACGCGCGGCGCCTGCTGGCTTCGCAGGCCATGGCAGCGCCGGAGGGCATCGACGCCGTCGCCGAACTGTCGGTGGCGGTGCGTGAGACGGTGGAGATCCTGAAGGGGCCGGCGCCTGCGCTGGCGCCGCAGGACGCGCTGGCGGCGCGGCTGGTCGCGCTGCGCGACAGCCTGCCGGAAGCCGCCAGCGGCCTGGCGTCGCTGGTGGACGCGCAGGGACTGGAGGAAGCGGCCGGCGCCGAAGCGCCGGCGCTGACCACCGACGATCTCAGCGCCTACCTGGATCTTGCGGACGATATCGCGATCGGGCGGACCGTGGAGTCCGCTGTCCAGGACGATGCGCCTGGCGGGGAGGTCTCCGGTGCGTCCGGAACCGAACTGCCGGCCGATGCGTTGCAGGACGGCGCGCAGACGGTCGATGCTGGAATTCCCGAAGCCGGGGACCTGGAGGTCGCGGCAACCGCAGGCTTCGATGCCGGTGCTCCCGTGGAGGGCCTCGAGGTAGCGAACCTGGACTCCGCGCGTCTCGAAGCGGACCGTCTCGAAGCAGAGCGCCGCGAAGCAGAGCGCCTCGAAGCCGAGCGCCTCGAAGCAGAGCGCCTCGAAGCAGAGCGCCTCGAAGCAGAGCGCCTCGAAGCAGAGCGCCTCGAAGC
>JAEXTE010000107.1 GCA_023453655.1 Pseudomonadota bacterium | reverse complement strand
GGCGGGCTCCAATCGCAAATAAAATGTTAACGCTAACCCGCTGGTGCCCGGCTTGCCGGCCGGGGTTCCGCAGTGCAGCAAGGCTTTTGCCCGGCAGGTGTGTAGAGTCCGTGCACGCGCACGCCGGGACGGGGCGCCGTTGCGACCTCGATCGCTTCGGGGCAGCTGTATCCGCGTTGTGGTAGCGCTAACTTTCTGGGGATCCTCGATGGGGCTGTTTGCTGGACTGGATGTGGGCACGCAGAGCGTGAAGCTCGTGGTCTATGACCCCGAGCAGCGCGGGATCGTGGCCAGTGCCGGGCAGCCGCTGGACCTGGCGGCCGGCGACGACGGCAGCCGCGAGCAGCGGGCCGACTGGTGGGTGGATGCGGTGCGCGCCTGTTTCGCGCGGATCGACCCGGCGCTGCGCGGCCGGATCGAAGCGGTCGGCGTGTCCGGCCAGCAGCACGGCTTCGTGCCGCTGGACCGCGACGGCAACGTGCTGGCGCCGGCCAAGCTGTGGTGCGACACCAGCACCAGCGACGAGTGCGACGAGATCATGGAGGCCGCCGGCGGCGCCGCGCGCTGCATCGAGCTGGCGGGCAACCCGATCCTGGCCGGCTACACCGCCTCCAAGCTGCCGTGGACCCGCAAGCACCGCTCGCAGGCCTATGCCCGCCTGGCGACGATCCTGCTGCCGCACGACTACATCAACTACTGGCTGACGGGCGAGCTGTGGATGGAGCACGGCGACGCCTCGGGCACCGGCTGGCTGGACGTGCGCCGCCGCGACTGGTCGCCCGAACTGCTGGCCGCCACCGATCCCGACCGCGACCTGCGCGCCTGCCTGCCGCCGCTGCTGGCCGCCGACACCCTGGTGCCGATCCGCGCCGCGCTGGCCGACGAACTGGGCCTGCCGCGCTCGGCGCAGGTCTCCGCCGGCGGCGGCGACAACATGATGGCCGCGATCGGCACCGGCAACGTGGTGCCGGGCGTGCTGAGCATGAGCCTGGGCACCTCCGGCACGCTGTTTACCTACGCGGGCGAGCCGGCGGTGGATCCGCAAGGCCGCTGGGCCGCGTTCTGCGATTCCACCGGCGGCTGGCTGCCGCTGATCTGCACCATGAACTGCACCGTTGCCACCGAGGCGGTGGCGCGGCTGTGCGGCTTCTCCTCGCGCGACGGCGATGCGCTGCTGGCGGGCACCTCGCCCGGCGCCGACGGTCTGCTGATGCTGCCCTTCCTCAACGGCGAGCGCACGCCCGACCTGCCGCACGGGCGCGGCAACCTGTTCGGCATGACCGCGACCAACCTCACCCCCGCCAACCTGTACCGGGCGGCGATGGAAGGCGCGCTCTACAGCCTGATGAACGGCTACGAAGCCCTGGTCGATGCCGGCTTGCGCTTCGAGGCCATCCGCCTGACCGGCGGCGGCAGCCAGAGCGCGGTGTGGCGGCAGATGGCGGCCGACATGTTCGGCCTGCCCGTGGACGTGCCCGAGCAGTCCGAGGGCGCCGCGGTCGGTGCCGCGCTGCAGGCGCTGTGGGCGGTTCGCCGCGCCGCGGGCGCCGGCGACAGCGACCTCAGCGCACTGGCGGCCTCGCACGTCCGCCTCGACCCGCGCCTGGCGGCGCAGCCGCATTCCGGTGCCACCGCCGCCTATGCGGCGCAATACCGCCACTTCCTTTCCCACCTCGATGCGATCCGGCCGCTCTACGCAGACTGACCGCTCGTTCCCCACCACGCCACGCACACGGATATCCACATGAGCAAGTCATTCATCGGCGCGAAAGAGTATTTCTCCGGCATCGGCACGATCCCCTTCGAAGGCCCGGGTTCTGACAACCCGCTGGCGTTCAAGGTCTACGACGCCGAGAAAAAGATCGGCGGCAAGACCATGCGCGAGCACCTGCGCTTCGCGGTCTGCTACTGGCACACCTTCTGCAATGCCGGCGCCGACCCGTTCGGCCCGGGCACGCGTCGCTTCCCCTGGGAGCAGGGCGATGCCATGGCCACCGCCGAGGCCAAGGTCGACGCGGCGTTCGAGTTCTTCACCAAGCTCGGCGTGCCGTACTGGTGCTTCCACGACGTCGACCTGGCGCCGGACGCCGACGACATCGCCACCTACGAGAAGAACCTGCGCCACCTGGTCGGCCTGGCCAAGGAGCGCCAGCAGGCGACCGGCCTGAAGCTGCTGTGGGGCACGGCCAACCTGTTCTCGCACCCGCGCTACATGAACGGCGCGTCGACCAACCCCGATTTCAATGTCGTGGCGCGCGCCGCCGTGCAGGTCAAGGCGGTGCTCGAGTCGGTGGTCGAGCTGGGCGGCGAGCACTACGTGTTCTGGGGCGGCCGCGAAGGCTACGCCTCGCTGCACAACACCTACATGAAGCGCGAGCTGGCGCACTTCGCCCGCTTCCTCACCGCGGCCCGCGACTACGGCCGCAGCATCGGTTTCAAGGGCCAGTTCTTCATCGAGCCCAAGCCGATGGAGCCGATGAAGCACCAGTACGACTTCGACAGCGCCACCGTCGCCGGCTTCCTCAAGGAACACGGGCTGGAGAAGGACTTCTCGCTCAACATCGAGGCCAACCACGCCACGCTGTCGGGCCACACCTTCGAGCACGACCTGCAGGTGGCGTCCGATCACGGCCTGCTCGGCAGCATCGACGCCAACCGCGGCAATGCCCAGAACGGCTGGGACACCGACCAGTTCCCGACCGACCTGTACGACACCGTCGGCGCGATGCTGGTGGTGCTGCGCCAGGGCGGCCTGGTCGGCGGCCTGAACTTCGACGCCAAGCCGCGCCGCGAGTCCACCGACATGGAGGACCTGTTCATCGCCCACATCGGCGGCATGGACGCGTTCGCCAAGGGCCTGGAGGTGGCGCACGCGCTGCTCAACGACTCGCCGTGGGAAAGCTGGCGCAAGCAGCGCTACGCCAGTTTCGACAGCGGCGCCGGCGCGGACTTCGAGGCGGGCAAGCTGGGCCTCGCCGACCTGGCCTCGCTGGCGGCGAAGAACGGCGAACCCGAGCAGATCAGCGGCAAGCAGGAACGCTACGAGAACCTGCTCAACCAGTACCTGCTGCGCTGAGCGGGACGGCGGCCGGTCGACATGGGAGCCAACAGGCCCGTGCCCGCCGAGCCGCCGCGCCGACCCGGCGCCTGTCGCCCGGCCCGTTCGCGGGCCGCGGCTTCAGCGCGCGGGGGGCGCGACCGAATCGCGTTCGATCAGCTCGTGGGGCACCACGTGGTCGACGACCGTGCGCGTGCTCTTGTCCTTGCGGCGGATGTTGCGCAGCAGGATGTCGACCGCCGAATCGGCCATGGCCGCGGTGGGCTGGCGGATGGTGGTGAGTTCAGGCCAGACCGTGGTGGCCGCCGAGGTGTCGTCGAAGCCGACGATCGACAGGTCGCGCGGCACGTCCAGCCCGCGGCGATGGGCGACCGAGACCGCGGCCGCGGCCATGTCGTCGTTGGCCGCGCAGATCGCGGTGGGCGGCTGCGGGTGGGCGAGCAGGCGCTCGCTGACTTCCAGCCCCGAGCGGTAGGTGAAGTAACCGGTTTCCACCAGGCTTTCGTCGAGTTCGATGCCCGCTTCCGAGAGCGCGGCGTGGAAGCCGTCGAAGCGGCGGATGCTGGCGGTCTGGTTGGGGTTGCCGCGGATGTAGCCGATGCGGCGGTGGCCGGCCGCGATCAGGTGCGTGGCGATTTCCTTGCTGGCGCGGAAGTCGTCGATGCGCACGCACGAGATGTCGTGGTGGAAGCGGCCCGAGGCGATCGCGACCACCGGCACGTCGGCCTCGAGGAACTCGGCCACGATGCCCTTGGACTCGCACAGCGGCGGCGGCAGGATCACGCCGGCCACGCGCTTGGCGAGCGCACGCGCGGCCTGGCGCTGCGCGCTGGGGCCGAGCGTGTCCCAGGTGTCGATGACCAGCTGCGCCGCAGTGCGGGTGGCGCCGCGCAGCGCGCCGACGACCAGTTCGCGCAGGTAGGCCGAGCTGGGATTGGTGTAGATCATGGCCACGCGCGTGTCCTGCGCGGTGGCCAGGGCGCTGGCCGCCAGGTTGGGCGTGTAGCCCAGTTCGCGCACGGCGCGCATGACCCGCTCGCGGGTGGCTTCGCGCACCTTGCCGTGGCCGTTGACCACGCGCGAGACCGTCATCGGCGACACCTTGGCGAGGGCGGCGACCTCGTCCAGCGTCACCGCCATGCCCTTGCGACGCGCGGCTTTCCTAGGCTTCTGCAATTCCCGATCCCCTTGCCGCGCCGCGGCCGTGAGCTGTGCTGCCTGCATGGGACACGGCTGCCGGCCGGTGCGCCACCGGGGGCCGGACCGACATGACCAACATGAGGGCGGATCGAATGGTACACACCGACAGGCACCGGCGACATCCCGCGGCGGTGGGGCGCGCGCGGCGCGCCTGGCGGGGCGCCCTGGCGGTCCTGGTGTGCCTGTCGGCCGCGCTGGCGAGCCTGCCGGCGGCGGCGGAGGACGGCTACGAGCTATGGCTGCGCTACCGCCCGCTGGCCGACGCGGCGGCGCAGGGCCAGCGCGCGCGTTTCGCGCAGCTGGTGGCGCCGGCGTCCACGCCCACCCAGCGGGCCGCGCGCGACGAACTGCTGCGCGGGCTGGGCGGCCTGCTCGGCGCCGCGCCCGCAACGGCCGATGCGCCCGACCGCGACGGTGCCTTGCTGGTGGGCACGCCGGCCTCGCTGCCGGCGATCGCGGCGCTGGAGCTCGACCTCGACGGATTGGGAGCCGAGGGCTACGCGATCCGCAGCACGCGCATCGGCGGGCGTGCCGCCACCGTGGTGGCAGCCAATACCGACACGGGTGCGCTTTACGGCGCGTTCCACCTGCTGCGCCTGCTGCAGACCGGGCAGCCGGTCGATGCGCTCGACATCCGCGAATCGCCGCGGGTCAAGCTGCGCGTGCTCAACCACTGGGACAACCTCGACCGCTACGTCGAGCGCGGCTACGCCGGCGAATCGATCTGGGACTGGCACCGCCTGCCGGACTGGCTGGACCCGCGCTACACCGACTACGCCCGCGCCAATGCCTCGATCGGCATCAACGGCGCCGTGCTCAACAACGTCAATACCAGCGCCCAGGCGTTGACACCGCTGTACCTCGAAAAGACCGCGGCACTGGCGTCGGTGATGCGTCCGTACGGCATCAAGGTCTACCTCAGCGCACGCTTCAGCGCGCCGATCGAGATCGGCGGCCTTCCGACCGCCGATCCGCTCGATCCGGCCGTGCGCCAGTGGTGGAAGGACAAGATCGACGAGATCTACCGCACGATCCCCGATTTCGGCGGCTTCCTGGTCAAGGCCAATTCGGAAGGGCAGCCCGGTCCGCAGGACTACGGGCGCAGCCACGCCGACGGCGCCAACATGATGGCCGAGGCCTTCGCCCCGCATGGCGGCGTGGTGATGTGGCGCGCCTTCGTGTACTCGCACGAGGAGCCGGACGACCGCGCCAAGCAGGCCTATACCGAGTTCGTGCCGCACGACGGCGTGTTCGCCGACAACGTGCTGGTGCAGGTCAAGAACGGCGCGATCGACTTCCAGCCGCGCGAGCCGTTCCACCCGCTGTTCGGCGCGATGCCGAAGACGCCGCTGATGATGGAGTTCCAGATCACCAAGGAGTACCTCGGTTTCGCCACCCACCTGGTGTACCTGGGGCCGATGTACGAGGAAGTGCTGCGCGCCGACACCCACGCGCGCGGCCCCGGCTCGACCGTGGCGAAGATCATCGACGGCTCGCTGGAAGGCCATGCCCTGACCGGCATGGCCGGCGTGGCCAACATCGGCGTGGACCGCAACTGGAGCGGCTCGCACTTCGACCAGGCCAACTGGTACGTCTACGGCCGCATGGCCTGGGACCCGCACGCCAGCGCCGAGGCCATCGCCCGCGACTGGACGCGCATGACCTTCTCCACCGACCCGGCCGTGGTCGAGCCGGTGGTGTCGATGATGATGGGCTCGCACCAGGCGGTGGTCGACTACATGACCCCGCTGGGCCTGCACCACCTGATGGGCCGTGGCCACCATTACGGCCCGGGTCCGTGGGTCGAGGGCGGTCCGCGCGCGGACTGGACCTCGGTCTACTACCACCGCGCCGACGCGCGCGGCATCGGCTTCGACCGCAGCGCCACCGGCAGCAATGCCGTGGCCCAGTACGCGCCGCCGGTGGCCCGGCGGTTCGGCAGCATCGACACCGTGCCGGAAGAGTTCCTGCTGTGGTTCCACCACGTGCCCTGGGACCACCGCATGGCCTCCGGCCGCAGCCTGTGGGACGAGCTGGTTACCCGCTACGGCCGCGGCGTGGACTACGTGCGCGGCATGCGCCGCACCTGGTCCACGCTGGAAGGCAAGGTCGACCAGGAACGCCACCACCAGGTCTCGGTGTTCCTCGGCATCCAGGAGAAGGAGGCGCAGTGGTGGCGCGACGCCAGCATCGCCTACTTCCGGACCTTCTCGAAGCGACCGCTGCCGGCCGGCGAAGCCGAGCCGCCGCACGACGTGGAGTACTACAAGTCCCTGCAGTTCCCGTTCGCCCCCGGAGACGGCAAGTGAGCCAACGCAAGCTGATCCATC
>JAEXTE010000155.1 GCA_023453655.1 Pseudomonadota bacterium | reverse complement strand
CGCCTGCCGTCCCAGTCCCTCGCCGGCCGCGCGCAGCGCGCGCGCCAGCGCCTGCGCATCGGCCGCGCGCAGCGTGGCATGGCCGACCTTGCGCCCGGCGCGGGACTGCTTGCCGTAGTCGTGCCAGTGGCCACCGGGCTGCGCCAGTACCGGGCCGGCCGGCGGCATCTCGCCGATCCAGTTGAGCATGCAGGACACCCCCCGCGCCGCGGTGTCGCCGAGCGGGAGCCCGAGCACGGCGCGCAGGTGGTTCTCGAACTGCGAGGTCTCCGCTCCCTCGATGGTCCAGTGGCCTGAGTTGTGCACCCGCGGCGCCATCTCGTTGGCCAGCAGCTCGCCGCCGCGGCTGAACAGCTCGAGCGCGAACACGCCGACGTAATCCAGCCGCTCGGCCAGCAGGCGCGCATATGCATGCGCCTGCCCGGCCACGGTCGGGTCGCAGGCGGCGGGTGCCAGGCTCGCCGACAGAACGCCGTCGACGGGCCAGTGCCGGGTCCGCGGCCAGGTACGGAATGCGCCGGCGCGGCCGCGCACGGCGACCACGCTCAGCTCGCGCTCGAAGGGCACGAAGGCCTCGAGGATCAGCCCGACCGTCGACGCCTGCGCACCCAGCGCCTGCCAGGCGGTCTCGACGTCGTCCAGCGAACGGATCCGGAACTGGCCCTTGCCGTCGTAGCCCAGGCGCCGCGTCTTCAGCACCGCGGGCACGCCGACGCGGGCGACCGCATCGGCGAGCGATTCGCGCGTGTCGACCGCGGCGAACTCGGGCACCGGGATGCCGAGCTCGCGGAACAGGGTCTTCTCGGCCAGGCGGTCCTGCGCGGTCGCCAGCGCGAGCGCGCCCGGATGCACCGGCACCCGGCCAGCCAGCAGCTCCGCGCTGGCCGCCGGGACGTTCTCGAAATCGAACGTGGCCACGTCGATGCGCGCGGCGAACGCGGCCAGCGCGGCTGCGTCGTCGTAAGCGCCGACCTGCAGCGGCGCGCAATGTCCGGCGCAGGCGTCCTCGGCGGGGTCGAGCACCGCGAAGCGCAGGCCCATCGGGATCCCCGCCAGCGCCAGCATGCGCGCCAGCTGGCCGCCGCCCAGGATGCCGACCGTCGCCATCGCCCGGCTCACCTGCGCGGATCGTCGGCGCCGGCGACGTCGTCGGTCTGGCGCTGGCGGAACGCGGCCAGGGCCTCCGCGACGGCGGGCTGGTCGTGGGCGAGCATCGCCGCGGCGAACAGCGCGGCATTGGCCGCGCCGGCCTGGCCGATGGCGAAGGTGGCCACCGGGATGCCGGCCGGCATCTGCACGATCGACAGCAGCGAATCCATGCCGTTGAGCGCCCTGCTCTGCACCGGCACTCCCAGCACCGGCACCGCGGTCTTGGCCGCGAGCATGCCCGGCAGGTGCGCCGCGCCGCCCGCGCCGGCGATGATCGCGCGCAGTCCGCGCGCCTGGGCCGTGGCCGCGTACTCGAACAGCACGTCGGGCGTGCGATGCGCCGACACCACCCGCACTTCGTGCGCGATGCCCAGCGCCTCGAGCTTCTGCACGGCGTGCTGCATGGTCTCCCAGTCGGAGCGCGAACCCATCACGACCCCGACCAGCGGGCTTGCAGGTGAAGCGGACATGCGGTGTCCCCGGACCCAAAGACGTATTCTAGCGGTTCATCCGATCGCCTTCCCCCCATGGACCGCAAGCTGCTCGATCTCCTCGTCTGCCCCACGAGCCGGCAACCGCTGGCCCTGCTCGATCCCGCCGGCCTGGCCGCGCTCAATGCCGCTGCCGCCGCGGGGACCCTGCGCCGCGCCGACGAAGCCGCGCAATCGGCGCCGCTGCGCGAGGCCCTGGTCACGCGCGACCGAAAGCTGGTCTACCGCGTCGACGACGGCATCCCGGTGCTGCTGGCCGAGGAAGCGATTCCCACCGGCCAGATCGCGGATTTCCCGAAAGGCTGAGGCGCGCAGCGCCGGCTCCGTCGACGACGGGACCTCCCGACACCCGCGCCGGCGCGTGGCCGGCTTCGCCAACAGGGGACTGCCATGTCCGACCGCACGCCAACCCAGTCCTGGCCCGACCCCCGGCAAGTGGAAGCCGACGTGGCCCGCGCCCTGGCCGAAGACGTGGGATCGGGCGATGCGACCGCCGCCCTGCTCCCCGACGGGCCGGACCAGGCCTACCTGCTGTGCAAGGAGGACGCGGTGGTCTGCGGACGGCCCTGGTTCGACGCCTGCCATCGCGCACTCGATCCGCAGGTGCGCATCGACTGGCGCGTGGCCGAGGGCGATCGCGTGGCCGCCGGTACCGTGCTGGCCACGCTGCAGGGGCGTGCGCGCGCCCTGGTCAGCGCCGAGCGCGCATCGCTCAACTTCCTGCAGACGCTGAGCGGCACCGCCACCGCGACCGCCGCCCATGTCGCCGCGGTCGCCGGCACCGGCGCGCGCATCCTCGACACGCGCAAGACGCTGCCCGGGCTGCGCGCCGCGCAGAAATACGCCGTGCGCACCGGCGGCGGCGACAACCACCGCATGGGCCTGTACGACGCGGTGATGCTCAAGGAGAACCACGTGCGGGCGTTCGGCTCGGTGGCCGCGGCGATCGCCGCCGCACGCGCCGCGCAGCCGGGCCTGCCGCTGATCGTCGAGGTCGAGACGCTGGCGGAACTGCGGCAGGCGCTGGAGGCCGGCTGCGACCGGATCCTGATCGACGACTTCGACGCCGAGGCCCGGCGCGAAGCGGTACGGACCGCCCACGGCGCGCCCTACGATGGGCGCATCCCGCTGGAGGTGTCCGGCGGCGTCGACCTCGAAGGCCTGCGTGCGATCGCGCTCGACGGCGTCGACTGCATCTCCATCGGCGGTCTCACCAAGCACGTGCGCGCGGTCGACCTGTCGCTCAAGCTCGGCCCGACGCCGGCCTGAGCCCGACGCCCGCGCCGCGAATGCAGCGATTGCATTCGCCGGCCGGCGCCGCCACATTGCCGCCATGCCCGATTTCCCCACCCTGATCGTCCTGATGATCGTCGGCGCGGGCGCCTACGCCTGGTGGAACTCTGCACGTGCCGCCGCGGAGCGTGCCGCGGCCGTGGGCCGCAGCGCCTGCCAGGCGGCGGGGGTGATCTGGCTGGACCAGAGCGTGCACGCCAACGGGCTGCGCCTGCGCCGCCACGCCGACGGCCGGCTGGGCCTGGAACGCAGTTTCCGCTTCGAGTATTCCGAGGACGGCATGCAGCGCCACGTGGGCCGGCTGGTGCTCCACGGGGAGGAACTGGTGGGGTTCAGCGGCCCGGCGCGTGCCACCCAGGTGGTGGGCCTGCACTGAGCGGGCTGGCCGTATGCCGTCGCCGGCGTCGCTGCGCGCGGCTACTTGATCACGCGCAGGTGCGCGCCGCGCTTCGGCGCGTCCTCGCCCGGCGTATCGTCCGGCGGCGTCGGTTCGTCGTCCGGGGGCGCGGTGGCGCCGGAATCTTCCGGCAGCGCCATGCCCTGCCCGGTCTCGCGCGCATAGATCGCCAGCACCGCCGACACCGGCACCACGACCGGATGGCTGACGCCACCGAAGCGCGCGGTGAAGCGCACCGCCTCGTTGTCCAGCTCGAGCTTGGCCACCGCGCGGTCGGCGATATTGAGCACCACCCGGCCTTCCTTGACCGTATGCGGCGGCACGCGCACGCCGGGCAGCTGCGCATCGACCAGGATGTGCGGGGTCATGCCGTTGTCGGCGATCCATTCGTACAGCGCCCGCAGCAGGTACGGGCGGTGGCTGGTCATGCTGGGCGGGGATTCGGACATCGCAGGTTCCGGGTCGGGCCGGACGCAGGCGACTGCGTGCGGCCCGGCGGCATCACTCCGGCAGCTCGCGCAGGTGTCGCTCCTGCGGGGTGAGGCTGCGGGCGAAACCGGGGTTGCGGAAGATACGGTTGCCGTATTCCTCGATCACCTTGCCGTCCTTGGGGAGCGGCACGTCCAGCGCCGGCAGGCGCCAGATGATCGGCGCCATCGCGCAATCGGCCAGGCTCATTTCCGGGTTGAGGAAGAACTTGCTGGCCTTGAACAGCGGGATCGAGGCGGTGAGCAGTTCCTTCAGCCGCTTGCGCCCGGCCTCGGCCTGCTGGCGACCGCCGAACTGGATCGCCTGCACCTGCGGTACCCAGTCGTGCTCGATGCGCAGCATCGCCAGGCGCAGGCGCGCCCGCGACAGCGGATCGACCGGCATCAGCGGCGGATGCGGGTAGCGCTCGTCGAGGTATTCGCTGACCACGCTGGCCGCGT
>JAEXTE010000008.1 GCA_023453655.1 Pseudomonadota bacterium | reverse complement strand
CCGGCCAGTTGCGGGCGCGATAGCGGAACAGCAGTTCGGGCATGCGCGGGTCGCGGAAATCGAAGGCGCGCGCCCCCAGCTGCGCGGGCGCAGTGGCGCGCACTTCGGCGAACAGGCGCTTGTCGCTGTCCTGCAGGAAGCCGTCGTAGAGGGCGGCATCGACATCGGCCGCGTCCTGCTCGCGCTGCTGCGCGTACACGCGGCGCAGCTTCTCGGCCAGTTCCGGCCGGCCTCGCGCAGGCGCGCGGCCCGCGCCTGTGCGGCGTCGGGATCGATCGCGAGGCGGGCGAAGTCCCCGGCGCGCAGGTGGTCCCAGCGCACGATCGCGGGGCAGCGGTTGAGGTGGACCTCCTTGAGCGGGATGCGCGCGGCGCCCTCGGGCAACTGGTCGGCGCGCATGTACAGGCGCTGGGCGATGGTCTCCGGATCGAGCTGCAGCAGCGGTTCGGGATCGCAGTCCAGGTCGAACACGATCACCCGGCTGTCGATGCGGGGATGCCTGGCCAGGGGCACGACGGCCGCCGCGCACAGGCGCGTGGCCGGATAGCGCTGCGAAACGTGGAGCACCGGCGTCATCGCCACGGTGTCGAGCAGGGTGGCGACATGGCGCTTGTCGCGCAGCTTCAGCGCGTAGTCCCACAGCCGGGGCTGGGCGCTGCGGAAGCGGCGCGCCAGGCCGATCAGGGCGCGCACGTCCGACAGCGCCTCGTGCGCGTCCCCGGTGCGAACGCCGTTGGCGGTGGCCAGGTGTTCGAGCTTGAACGAGGTGCCCTTTCCGTCGTCGCGCTGCGGCCAGGCGATGCCGTCCGGGCGCAGCGCGTGCATCAGCCGCAGCACGTCGAGCAGGTCCCAGCGGCAGTTGCCGCCGCGCCACTCGCGTTCGTAGGGGTCGTAGAAGTTGCGGTACAGACCGTAGCGCACGAATTCATCGTCGAAGCGCAGCGAGTTGTAGCCCAGGGTGCAGGTCTGGGGCCGCGACATCTCCTCGAAGATGCGGGCGAAGGCCTCGGCTTCGGGCACGCCCTCGGCCAGCGCACGCTGCGGCGGCAGGGCGGTGACCAGGGTGGCGTCGGGCGAGGGCAGCAGGTCGTCGGCGGGGCGGACCAGGAAATCGATGGGCTCGTCGATCTCGTTGAGGTCCTCGTCGGTGCGGATCGCGGCGAACTGGGCGATGCGGGTGCGGCGCGGATCGGCGCCGAACGTCTCGAGGTCGTAGAACAGGAAGCTGGCGCCCATGGCCCATTGTAGGGTGGCCGGGCGGGTCGTGCCCTCAGTCGGTGATGGGCGACAGCCGCGCCAGCACGTCAGCGTCCAGCGCCGCCCAGTCCACCTCGTCCAGCGAGGCCAGGCCGCGGGTCGCGCGCGCCAGGATGCCGCGCTGGATCTCGCTGCGCGCCAGCGCCAGCGAGTAGGGGATGCGCATGAAGGTGACCATGCTGTAGTGCGGCACGAACCGTCCGGGGTGCCGCTCCTGCAGCTGCAGTTCGAGGGCGCGCTGCAGGCGGTAGCCGTGGTCGTCCACGCGGTCGCGCATCTCGATGTAGTTCTCCAGCGCCATGTGCTGGATGGCGGCGGCATCGGGCATGCGCTGCGCGGCGAAGGCGGCATAGGCGCTTGCCACGTCCGGCGCGGACTGCAGGTGGTCGGCCAGCGCCACGCAGTCCTCGAAGGCGCAGTTCATGCCCTGGCCGTGGAAGGGCACCATCGCGTGCGCCGCGTCGCCCAGCAGCACGGCGCGCTCGTCCAGGTGCCAGCGGTCGAGATAGAGCGTGCCGAGCGTGCCGATGGGGTTCCGGTCGAAATCCTGCTCCAGCAGCGGGATCAGCGGCACCGCGTCGGCGAACTGTTCCACGAACAGCGCCAGCGCCGCGGCGCCGTCGGGGACCGTCTCGAAGCTCGGGTAGGGCCCCGCGTGCGGCATGAACAGGGTGACGGTGAACGTGCGCTCGTCGTTGGGCAGGGCGATGCACATGTAGTGCCCGCGCGGCCAGATGTGCAGCGCGTTGGCCTCGATGCGGAAGCCGCCGCCGGCGCCCGGCGGGATCTCGAGTTCCTTGTAGCCGTGGTCGAGCCACTCGGTGCGCTCGCCCAGGTCGGCGTGGCGCGCCATCTGCAGGCGCAGGGTCGAGCCGGCGCCGTCGGCGCCGACCAGGCTGTGGAAGGGGCGGGTCTGGTCATGGCCGTCGCCGCACACGCGCATCGTGCGCGCGTCGAAGTCCACCGACTCCAGGCGGCGGTCGAAGTGCAGCACAGCGCCCGCGGCTTCGGCGGCCTCGATCAGCACGATGTTGAGTTCGCCGCGGTTGATCGACCAGATCACCTCGCTGTCGTCGCGGCCGTAGCGCTGCAGCTCCGGCTGACCGCCCAGCGGATGCACCATGCGCCCGCGCATCATCACCGCCTGGCGCATCACCCCCGGGTCGGCGCCGGCCTGGCGGAGCGCGTGCAGCCCGCGTTCGGCCAGGGCGAGGTTGATCGAACGGCCGCCGGCGTAGCCGTGCACGCGCGGATCGCCGCGGCGCTCGAACACCTCCACTGCCCAGCCGCGCTGGGCGAGCAGGGTGGCCAGCAGGGTGCCGGCCAGCCCGGCGCCGATGATGGTGATGGCGCGCGGATCCCGGCTGCTCATCGCTCGTCCCTCATGCCGACCGCCACCGCTCCACCGCCGTGGCGAAGCGCAGCACGTCGGCGTGGGTGTTGTAGAGCGGGACCGGCGAGATCCGGATCACGTCCGGCTCGCGCCAGTCGCCGACGATGCCCTGGCTGCCGAGGTGCTCGAACAGCGCGCGCCCGGCGTCGCGTCCCGTCAGCCCGCGGCCTTCGAGCACGCGCAGCGACAGCTGGCAGCCGCGCCGGGCGGGATCGCGCGGCGTGAGCACCTGCAGCGTGCCGCGCAGGCGCGCATCGACCAGGGCCTCGAGATAGCCGGTCAGGCGCTCGGAGCGGGCGCGCAGCGCCGCCATGCCGGTGCGCGCGAACAACTCGAGCGAGGCGCGCAGCGGCGCCAGGCCCAGGATCGGCGGGTTGCTGAGCTGCCAGCCGTCCGCGCCCGGCGTGGGCACGAACTCCGGCCCCATGCGGAAGCGCGTGGACGGCTCATGGCCCCACCAGCCGGCGAAACGGGGCCGGCCGGTGCGCGCATGGCGCGCGTGCACGAAGCAGCCGGCAACGGCACCCGGCCCCGCATTCATGTACTTGTAGTGGCACCACACCGCGAAGTCGGCGCCGCTGTCGTGCAGCGCCAGCGGCAGGTTGCCCACCGCATGGGCCAGGTCGAAGCCGGCGACCGCGCCGGCGGCGTGCGCCAGGCGCGCGATCGCGGCGAGGTCGAAGGCCTGGCCGGTGCGGTACTGCACGCCCGGCCACAGCACCAGCGCCAGGCGCGGGCCATGCTCGGCGATGGCGCGCTCGATGGCCTCCATCGACACCGTGCCGTCGTCGCGGTCGGGCTGCACCTCGACCAGCGCCTGCTCCGGCGACAGCCCGTGGAAGCGCAGCTGCGATTCGACCGCGTAGCGGTCGGACGGAAAGCTGCCGGCCTCGACCAGGATCGCGTTGCGCTCCCCCTGCGGCCGGTAGAAGCTGACCATCATCAGGTGCAGGTTGGCGGTGAGCGTGTTCATCGCCACCACCTCGCCCGGCTCGGCGCCGACCACGGCGGCCAGCGGATCGCGCACGAGTTCGTGATAGGACATCCACTGCGCCTGGCCGGTGAAATGGCCCTCCACCGCCTCGGTCGCCCACTTGTCCAGCACCTGCTCGACATGGGGGCGCGCGCCGCGCGGCTGCAGGCCCAGCGAATTGCCGCAGAAATAGGCCTGCTCCGCGTCACCATGCCGCGGCACCAGGAATTCGGCGCGCAGGCTGGACAGCGGATCGGCCTCGTCGAGGCGGCGGGCGTGCTGGGCGTCGTACAGGTCGGTCATGCGGGCATTGTAGGAGGACGGGTGCCGGCGGCCGTCGCCATGCTCAGGCGAAGCGCGAGGCCGGCAGGCCCAGCCATTCCAGCGCGGTGCCGTGGTACAGGCGCGCGCGGTCGGCATCGGGCAGGGCCAGCTGTTCGATGCCCGCGCCCGGTTCCTGCTCGCCGAGCGGGAAGGGGTAGTCGGTACCGAGCATCACCCGGTCCACGCCGCAGGTGTCGATCAGGTAGCGCAGCGCGCGCGGGTCGGCCACCCAGGAGTCGAAGTACATCCGGCGCAGGTAGTCGCGCGGGTTGTGCGGGTTGTCGGTGGCCACCAGGTCCGGCCGCATGTTGAAGCCGTGTTCGATGCGCCCGATCGTGTAGGGGAAGCTGCCGCCGCCGTGCGCCATGCACACCTTCAGTTTCGGCAGGCGCTCCAGCACGCCGCCGAACACCAGACAGCAGGCCGCGCGCGACTGCTCGGCGGGCATGCCGACCAGCCAGGGCAGCCAGTACTTGGGCATGCTGTCGGCGCCCATCATGTCCCAGGGATGGACCAGGATCGCGGCGCCGAGGTCGGCGGCGGCCTCGAAGAACGGGAACAGTTCCGGGGCGTCCAGGTTCCAGTGGGTGCCGTCCGGGCCGGTGACGTGCGATCCGATCTGCACGCCCTGCAGGCCCAGCTGGTCTACGCAACGCTCCAGTTCCTGCACCGCCAGCCGCGGCGACTGCAGTGGCACCGTGCCGAGGCCGGCGTAGTGGCGCGGATGGTCGCGGCAGGTGGCCGCCATGTGGTCGTTGAGCGCCTGGTGCAGCTCCAGCGCGTGCTGGGGCCGCGCCCAGTAGCTGAACATCACCGGGACGGTGCTGATCACCTGCACCTGCACGCCGAAGCGCGCGTAGTCGTCGATGCGCTCGCGCGCGTCCCAGGTGCGCGACCAGATCTCGCGGAAGAAGCGCCCGTCCTTGTAGATGCGGTGGCGCCCGTCCTCGGTATGGTGGATCACCGGGAAGCGGGACTCGCCGTACTTGCGGGCCAGGTCCGGCCATTCGCGGGGCAGGTAGTGGGCGTGGATGTCGATCCGGAGCATCGCCCGATTGTAGGCATTGCCGGCGCAGCGGGCGCGCCGCACTGCGGCAACGGCGGCGGACTCAGCCGAACAGGCGGTGCACGGTGCGCTTGAGCCAGCCGCCCTGCTGGTGCTCGCGGACGAAGACGTTCAGGTGCTGCTTGACCTGGTCGGCATAGGCCTTGTCGTCGTTGCGGATGTGGTTGAACAGCCAGCGCGAGAGCATGCCCTGCAGCTCGCCGACCACGTCCTCGCCGGCCTCGAAGCGCATCCGCATCTCGCCCACGCGGCGGGCGAACACCTCGTGGACGCGCTTGTGCGC
>JAEXTE010000005.1 GCA_023453655.1 Pseudomonadota bacterium | reverse complement strand
GGGAAGGCATACAGCGCGCCGGCCGGTGCCACCAGCTGCAGGTGCTCGCTGGCCTCGCAGGCCTCGACCACCGCGCGCCGCGCCTCGTACAGGCGGCCGCCCGGCGCGCACAGCGGGCCGATGGTGTCCTCGCCACTGAGCGCGGCCTCGATCGCGAACTGCCCCGGCACGTTGGCGCACAGGCGCAGCGCGCCCAGCAGGTCCATGGCGTGGCGGAACGCGGTGCTGCGCGCCGGATCGCCCGACAGCACCGCCCAGCCCACGCGCCAGCCGCAGGCCCGATGCACCTTGCTCAGCCCGCCGAAGGACAGGCAGGGCACGTCGCCGGCCAGCGGCGCCACCGGCTCGAAGCGGGTGTCGTCGTAGACGATGCTGTCGTAGATCTCGTCGCACAGCAGCAGCAGGTTGTGCTTCGCGGCGATGGCCACGATGCGCTCCAGCAGCTCGCGCGGATAGTTGGCGCCGGTGGGATTGTTGGGATTGATCAGCACGATCGCGCGGGTGCGCGCGGACACCAGCGCCTCCATCTCCACCGGGTCGGGCAGGAAGCCGTTGTCCTGGTGGCACTGGTAGAACACGGGCCGGCCGTCGTTGAGGATGGTGGCCGCCGACCACAGCGGGTAGTCGGGCGAGGGCACCAGCACTTCGTCGCCGGGGTTGAGCAGGGCGCGCAGCGAGATGTCGATCAGCTCGCTCACGCCGTTGCCCACGAATACGCGGTCGGGCGAGGCATAGGGCGTGCCGCGCGCCACGTGGTGCACGGCGATCGCCTCGCGCGCCTCGGGCAGGCCCTGCTGGTGGGTGTAGGGATCGGTGCGGTGGATGTGGTCGGCGATCGCGCGCTGCAGGTGCTCGGGCGCGCGGAAGCCGAACGCGCCCGGATTGCCGATGTTGAGCTTGATCAGCGTGCGTCCCTGGGCCTCGAGCTCGCGGGCGCGTCGGGCGAGTTCGCCGCGGATCTCGTAGCGGACTTCGGACAGGCGTTCGCGGACGGGCAGGCTGGGAGCGGACATCGACGTGGGCCGGCGGCGGGAGGCCGCGCAAAACCGGATCATACGCCGCGCCGGCGCTAGAATCGCGGGCATGACGACCACTGCCGCCCGCGCTTGATTCCCGCCATCGATGCCCTGCGCGCGATCGGCTGGCCCTGGGTGGGCCGGCCGACCGCGGGCCCATGGGCCGAGGTGATGGACGCCCACCCCAAGGCCGGGCCGGCGCGGGTGATCGAGCAGCACCGCAGCGGCTACGTGGTTGCCAATGCAACCGACCATGCCGCCAGCGTCGAGTCGCCGCCGGAATGGCAGCGCCCGCCCGGCTACCGCAAGGGCAAGGTCGCTCCCGAGGACCGCGCGGTGGTGGGCGACTGGGTGCTGGTCGAGGACGGCAGGCGCATCGTCGCGCTGCTGCCCCGGCGCAGCGCGATCAAGCGCGGCGCGGCCGGCGAGCACTACCGCCAGCAGCTGATCGCCGCCAACATCGACGTGGTGCTGGTGGTCTGCGGCCTGGACGGCGATTTCAACCCGCGCCGGATCGAGCGCTACCTGCTGCTGGTCCAGGCCGAGGGCGTCACCCCGGTGGTGGTGCTGACCAAGGCCGACCGCCCCGGCGCCGATCCCGAAGCGGCCCTGGCCGCGCTCGCCGGCGTGGCCGCGCAGGGCGTGCCGGTGCTGGCGCTCAACGCGCGCGCCCCCGCGGCGGTGCGCGCGCTGGACCCCTGGCTGCAGCCGGGCGCCACCGCGGTGCTGGTCGGCTCCTCGGGCGCGGGCAAATCGACGCTCACCAATTCCCTGCTCGGGATCGAGCGCATGAAGACCGCGGCGGTGCGCGAGCACGACGCGCGCGGCCGCCACACCACCACCTACCGCGCGCTGATCGCGCTGCCCTCGGGCGCCTGCCTGATCGACACCCCGGGCATGCGCGAACTCAAGCCGACCGGCGAGGAGGAACTGGCCGAGGGCGGCTTCGGCGAGATCGAGGCCCTGGCCGCGCAATGCCGCTTCCGCGACTGCCGCCACGCCGCCGAACCCGGCTGCGCCGTGCGCGCGGCGGTCGAGGCGGGCACGCTGGATCCGGGCCGGCTGGCCAACTACCTCAAGCTGCGCGACGAGGTGGCGATCGCCTCCGACCGCCTGGCCTCGCGCCTGGCGCAGAAGCCGGCGCCGCGTCCCGCTGCAAAGCCGCCCGCGAGACGTCCCGACGGCAAGCCCGGACGACGCTGAGCCGGGTCAGGGCGCGGACAGCAGCGCCTGGACGGCCGCGTCCAGCACCGGGTCCCGCCCGGCGCGCACCGCGTCCCAGTCCGGGGCCAGCGCCACGTCGGGATCGACCCCTACCTTGTCGAGGCTGCGTCCGCCGGCCGTGGTGATGGCCCACATGCCCACCCGCAGCAGCCCGCCGTCGGGCAGGTTGATGCCGCGCGTCCCGACCACCGCACCGTGGCTGCGCTGGCCGAACAGGCGTGCGCGGCCGGTCTCCTGCAGGCGCGCGGCCAGCAGTTCGGCCGCGCTGGCGCTGCCGGGACCGATCAGCACCGCCAGCGGACCGGTGTAGGGGTCGCGCGGCGTGCTGGCGAGGATCCGGTGTCCGGCAGTCCCCTCGTGCAGCACCAGCAGGTCCTCGCGTGGAGGATTGAGGCGCGCGTGGATGCGGGCGGCCACGCCCCACTGGCCACCGCCGTTGCGGCGCAGGTCCAGCACCAGCGCGCGTGGCGGGGTGCGGGCCAGCGCTTCGAGCTCGGGCACCAGCCACGCCTCGCTGACGTGGTCGAAATCGTCGAAACGCAGATAGGCGATGCCGTCGCGGAGCTGCCGCCGTTCGCGGCGCGGCGGCGGCTCCATCGCCCGCGCCACCAGGTCGAGGCCGTGGCGGCCGCCGTCCTCGTCCACGAAAACAAGGTGGGCGGACCGGCCCGCGACGGG
>JAEXTE010000145.1 GCA_023453655.1 Pseudomonadota bacterium | reverse complement strand
CCTCCTCGAACAGCGCGGGCTCGACGATGCTCGCCGGGAAGGTGACGTGCTGCTGCACGCCGCGCATGTCCACGAAGCGCAGGTCGACGAATTCGACCTTGTGGTCCTTGATCAGCTTTTCCACGTTTTCGAGCGACATCGGCAACAGCCTCTGGGTTTGCGAAGGGATGGTCACAGTGGAGCAAGCGACGTGCCAACGCGAGTAATTCCCTAAGTCTTTGATTTGCGATGGCAATCGGGACGGACAGAAGGTCCGCCGCACGCAATTGGTGAAGATTCTGTGATGGTTGCACCAAGTTGGGGCGACGCTCGCGGCCACGGTCCGCTGGGCTCGACTGCGCGGTCCGCACCACGTGCAGCCGCCACCCGGCCGGCGGCGCGGAGGGTTTTCGTTATCCTGCCGACCCCCGCCAGAACCGACCCCATGTCCGATCCGCTGTCCGCCCTCCTGCTGGGCATCCTCGAAGGGCTGACCGAGTTCCTGCCGGTGTCGAGCACCGGGCACCTGCTGATCGCGCAGTACTGGCTGGGCGCACGTTCGGACTTCTTCAACATCGTGATCCAGGCCGGCGCGATCCTGGCGATCACGCTCGTGTTCCGCCAGCGCATCTGGCAGCTGGCCACGGGTCTGCGCGAGCGCGACAACCGGGATTACGCGATGAAGCTGGCGGTGGCTTTCCTGGTGACCGCCCTGGTCGGGCTGCCGGTGCGGCTGGCCGGCTGGGAGCTGCCGGAAACGGTCACGCCGGTGGCCTGGGCGCTGATCCTGGGCGGAATCTGGATGATCTTCGCCGAGCGCGTGGCCGAACGCCGCGGCGACAGCGCCGACGTCACCTGGACGGTGGCGGTGCTGGTGGGCCTGGCCCAGGTGGTGGCGGGCGTGTTCCCGGGCACCTCGCGCTCGGCCGCGGCGATCTTCATGGCGATGCTGGCGGGCCTGGGGCGGCGCTCGTCGGCGACCGAGTTCGTGTTCCTGGTCGGCATCCCGACGATGTTCGCCGCCAGCGGCTATGCCTTCCTCGAGCTGTGGAAGGACGGCGGCCTCGGCGGCGAGGCCTGGGGCGACGTGGGCCTGGCCTTCGCCGCGGCCACGGCCACCGGATTCGTGGTGGTGAAGTGGCTGCTGGGCTACATCAAGCGCCACCGCTTCACCGGCTTCGCCGTGTACCGGATCGCGCTCGGCGCGGCCCTGCTGCTGTGGCTGCCGGCCGGGGACTGACCGGCACGCACCCCGGGCCGTGGTCCTGCGGCGCGCCCTGCCCGGCCCCGCTCGCGGAGTCCCGCCGCCGTGTCGAAACGCACCGGCCTGGTTCGTCGTCGATGACCGAGCCGAGCAGGCCATCACCTGCGCGGTGTTTCCGCCCACCACAGGGGCCGCGGCCCCGCGAGGAACACGCATGCCAGCCGTCAACTCCGTCAACTGGTTCGAGATCTACGTCCAGGACATGGCGCGCGCCCGCGCCTTCTACGAGTCCGTCTTCCGGATCCGCCTCGAAGCGCTGAAGCTGCCTGAGGGCAGCGGCGAGGACCTGGAGATGTGGTCGTTCCCGGGCGACATGGAGCGCTATGGCGCCAACGGCGCGCTGTGCCGGATGGCGGGCGTGCCCTCGGGGGCGGGCGGCACCCTGGTCTACTTCGCCTGCGAGGACTGCGGGGCGACCGGCGCGCGGGTCGCGTCCGCCGGCGGACGCGTGCATCGCGAGAAGATGTCGATCGGCGAGTACGGTTTCATCGTCCTGGCCTTCGACACCGAGGGCAACCTGATCGGCCTGCATTCGATGCAGTGATCTCGCGCCCCGCGCGCATCCTTCCGGCATGAGGCCCGCCACGATGATCCATCGCACGACCCGGTCCGCTGCGGCATTGCTGGCGCTTGCGGCGTTCGCCCCCGCCCCGGCGGCCGAGACCGCCTATGCGTTCGACCCGGCGCACACCTTTCCCAGCTTCGAGGCCGACCACCTGGGCGGATTGTCGGTGTGGCGCGGCAAGTTCAACGACACGCACGGCAGCGTGCACCTGGACCGGGACGCCCGCAGCGGTCGGATCGAGGCGGTGGTCGAGATCGCCAGCATCGACTTCGGCCTGGAAGCGATGAATGCGCAGGCGCGCGGGCCATCGCTGTTCGATGCCGCGCGCTGGCCGCAGGCGCGCTACAGCGGACGGCTGACCGGCTTCGTCGACGGCCGTCCGACGCGGGCCGACGGCGAGCTGACCCTGCGTGGCGTCACCCGGCCGCTGTCGCTGGAGATCCGCAGCTTCAAGTGCATGCCGCACCCGGTGCACGGCCGCGAGCTGTGCGGCGCCGATGCGCTGGCCAGCTTCGAGCGCGACGAGTTCGGCATGGACGCCGGCACGGACTACGGCTTCGACATGACGGTGACCCTGCGCATCCAGGTCGAAGCGGTGGCCATCGAGGCGCCGGCCACGCCCTGATCGGACCAGTCAGTAGAGGCAGGCCTCCGCACGCGCCTGCAGCAGGGCGCGCTCGCGCGCGTTGCGCGCCATGCCCGCCGCGCGCAGGAATTCGCTGCGCGCCTCGCCTGCCCGACCCAGTTTCTGCAGCAGGTCGCCGCGCACTGCCGGCAGCAGGTGGTAGCCACGCAGCGCAGGCACGTCGGCGAGCGCGTCGACCAGGCCCAGCGCTTCGCCCGGACCGGCATGCATCGATACCGCGACCGCGCGGTTGAGCGCGACCACGGGCGACGGCGCCAGCGCCGCCAGCGCGTCGTAGAGCGCGACGATGCGGCCCCAGTCGGTCGTGTCCACGCTGGAAGCGCGCGCGTGGCAAGCCGCGATCGCCGCCTGCAGCGTGTACGGCCCCGGTGCGGCCGCCAGGCGTTCGGCCTGCACCAGCGCGCGCAGGCCGCGTTCGATCGCCGCGCGGTCCCAGCGGCCGCGATCCTGGTCCTGCAGCAGCACCGGTTCGCCATCGGGGCCGGTGCGCGCCTGCGCGCGCGAGGCCTGCAGTTCCATCAGCGCGAGCAGGCCGAAAGCCTCGGGTTCGCCCGGCGCCAGGCCGACCAGCAGCCGCCCCAGGCGCAGCGCCTCGGCGCACAGCCCCGGCCGCATCCAGTCCTCGCCCGCGGTGGCGGCATAGCCTTCGTTGAACACGAGGTAGACCACGCCCAGCACCGCCGACAGGCGTTCGGGCAGGTCTTCGCGACGGGGCACCTCGAACGGCACGTCGGCCTCGCCGAGGGTGCGCTTGGCTCGCACGATGCGCTGGGCGACGGTGGCCTCGGGCACCAGGAAGGCGCGCGCGATCTCGTCGGTGGTCAGCCCGCACAGCAGGCGCAGGGTCAACGCCGCCTGGGCGTCGCGCGAGAGCAGCGGGTGGCAGGCGACGAAGATCAGCCGCAGCAGGTCGTCGCCGATATCGTCGTCGAGCGCCGCCTCGCGCGTGGCGTGCAGTTCGTCGTGGACGCCGTCGAGCTCCTGCGCGATCTGCGCATGCTTGCGCGCAAGCATGGCCTCGCGACGGAGATGGTCCAGCGCGCGGTTCTTGGCGGCGGCCATGAGCCATGCACCGGGATTGTCAGGCTCGCCGCCCGCGGGCCAGCGTTCCAGCGCGCTGACCAGCGCGTCCTGCGCCAGTTCCTCGGCCAGGTCGAGGTTGCGCACCAGCCGCATCAGCGCGGCGATGATCCGCGGAGACTCCGCACGCCAGACGGCGTCGATGCTGCGGTGCGGGTCGGCGGACATGGGTCCGCATCAGACCACCGGGCGGCGGCGACGCGCAAGCGGCCACGGTCATGCCT
>JAEXTE010000357.1 GCA_023453655.1 Pseudomonadota bacterium | reverse complement strand
CGAATCCAGGCCCATGCCGAACTGCTCCAGCGACAGCCGGCAGTCGAAGCGGCCGATCGCTTCGGCGAAGGCCTGGGTGGCCTTGAGGTGGGTGAACACCTTGGCCTCGGGCAACTGCAGCACCAGGTACTCGCCCGGCACGCCATGCGCCTGCAGTTGCTGGCCGATGAACTCGGCCAGCTGCGGATCGTCCAGCGCCGCCTGGCTGACCTTGACCACCAGGGTGGTGGGCCGGTTGTCCGCCAGGCGCTGGCCGATGGCGGCGATCGCCTGGCCGAGCACCGCGCGGTCGATCTCGCCCAGCAGGTCGTGCTCCTCGGCGATCTGCAGGAAGCTGGTGGGCGCGATCAGCTGGCCGTCGCCCGGGTCCAGGCGCATCAGCGCCTCGTAGGTGGCGCCGGTGTCGCCCTGCAGGTTGATGACCGGCTGGTAGTGCAGCACGAAGCGCCCGTTGTCCAGCGCCTCGCGCAGGCGCGCCACCCAGGCGCGCACGTGCTCTTCCTCGGCGCGGTCGACCGCGGCCGGGTCGATGATCTGGTCGCGGTTGCCGCCCACGCCGCTGGACGACTCCACGCCCTGGGCGGCCTTGGCCAGCACCTGCGAGACGCTTGCGATCTTCTCGCCGATCTGGACGCCGCCGATGCTCGGCGTGATCACGCTCGAGCGCGCCCCGATCTGGAACACGTCGGCGGCGAAGGCGGCCAGGATCCGCTCGGCCAACGCACACGTGCCCGCGTAGTCGCTGCCTCGCAGCAGGACCGCGAGGGTGTGCTCGGAGAAGCGGGCGGCCACCGCGCGCCCGGCCAGGTCGCCCTGCTGCAGCAACGCCTGCAGGCGCTGGCCGATCGAGGCCAGCAGCGCGTCCGCGGCCTCCAGGCCGATGTCCTGCAGCAGCCGGTGGTAGTGGTCGGGCTCGATCATCAGCAGGCCGTGCTGGCCGTTGTTCTGGCCAGCGTCGTCCACCGCGTCCTCGAGCGAGCGCAGGAAGGTCGGGCGGTTGAGCAGGCCGGTGACCTGGTCGCGCTGGCGCAGTTCCTCGAGTTCCTGGGCCAGTTCGGGATCGAACTCCTGGCGGCGGAACACCACCTGCAGGCAGGCTTCGCCCTCGTACTGCGCCTGGGTGAACTCCATCGAGGCGGGGAAGGCGTTGCCCTCCAGGTCGCGCGCCTCGACCTCGTAGCGCGGCGGCGGCGCCTCGCCCTTGGCCATCGACTTGAGCAGCTGCTTGAAGCCCTCGACGTGCTGCGGGGCGATCATGTCAAGCAGCGACATGCCCTCGATGTCCTCGAAGTCCCCGTAGCCGAACATCTCCAGGTAGGCGGCGTTGGCGCGGATGTGCATGCCTTCGTGGATGTAGGCGATCGGGTCGCGCGAGGACTCGATCAGCGAATCGCAGCGGCGCTCGGTCTCGCGGACCCGCGCCTCCAGCCGGCGCTGCGCGCGGCGGGCGTCGAGGTCGGCCCACTCGTTGCGCACCTGCGACAGCACCTGCTGCGGGCGGTGGCGGACCGCCACGGCGCGCGCGCCGGCGGTCAGCGCGGCGTCGTACAGGGCCTCGTCGAGCTGGTCGGCGATGGCGACCAGGGGCAGGTCCTTGCCGCAGCTGGCCACCAGGTGCGCGGCCTCGGCGAAGGGCAGGGACTGGGCGGAAAACGCCGCCAGGACCAGGTCGGCCGGGCCGGCGAGGGCGGCGGAGAGTTCCTCGGCGCTGGCCGCGCGCACCGGGCGCACGGCGATGCCGGCGTTGCGCAGGCCGCTGACCAGCGCCTCCGCGTCCTCGACCCGATCGTCCACGATCAGCAGGCGCAAGGCGTTGTCTTGCTTCATCGACATGCGTGTCCTCCCCCGTCCGGCGCGTTATGCCACGCCGGCCCGCCTGCGTCCATCGCCGCGGACCCCATCGGGCGCTTGGATGCATCGCCGGCCACCTCGCGCACCAGCCGCGGCAGCAGGTAGCCCGGCAGCCGCGCGCGCATCGCCGCATGCAGGGCCAGCGCCTCGGCGTCCGGCACTTCGAAATGGGCCGCGCCGGCGACGCGGTCGAGCTGGTGCAGGTAGTAGGGCAGCACGCCGGCGGCGAAGCCGCGCTCGTGCAGGGCGACCTGCGCTTCGAGGCGGTCGTTGACGCCGCGCAGCAGCACCGCCTGGTTGAGCAGCGTGGCGCCGGCCGCCCGCAGCCGGACCATCGCCGCGTCGACGGAGGCGTCGAACTCGTTGGCGTGGTTGGCGTGGACCACCACCGCCACCGGCCAGGGCAGAGCGGCCAGCCAGGCCACCAGGGCCTCGTCCACCCGCTCGGGCAGCACCACCGGCAGTCGCGTGTGGATGCGCAGGCGGCGCACGTGCGCGATGCCGGCCAGGGCGGCGGTGAGGTCGGCCAGTTTGGGCGTGGCCAGCGACAGCGGGTCGCCGCCCGACAGGATCACCTCGTGCAGCGTGTCGTCGGCCGCGATCGCCTCGACCGCGGCTCGCCAGCCGCCCGCCGCCGCGCTCTGTTCGGCATAGGGGAAGTGGCGGCGGAAGCAGTAGCGGCAGTTCACCGCGCAGCTGCCGGTGGCCACCAGCAGGGCGCGCCCGGCGTACTTGTGCAGTACGCCCTGGCCGGCCCCGGCCGCGGCATCGCCCACCGCATCGAGGTCGAAACCGGGGGCCGGGCGCAGTTCCTCGTCCAGCGGCAGCACCTGGCGCAGCAGCGGATCGTGGGGATCGCCCGGCCGCATGCGCGCGGCGAAACCCCGCGGCACGCGCAGCGCGAAGCTCGCCGCAGCCCCGTCCGAGGCGGCCAGCAGGCCCTGCAGGCCCAGCAGTTCGAGCAGCTCGCGCGGGTCGCGGATGGCCTCGCGCCATGCCTGCTGCCAGCCCTGCGGCTGCAGCCGGGTGGGGGCAGCAGTTATCATGAGCGGTCCGTATTCCTCGCCCGGCGTCGCCGGGTGTCCCGATTCCATCATTCTAGCCGCCGGCGCGCGGCCAAGCAGGAGACCCCATGGCCAGTTTGGGCATGAACGACGTCAAGAACGGCCAGAAGATCCTGGTCAACAACGAACCGGCGATCATCACCGAGACCGACTACGTCAAGCCCGGCAAGGGCCAGGCCTTCACCCGCGTGCGCTACCGCCTGATCAAGACCGGACGCGTGCAGGAAATCACCATGAAGTCGACCGACTCGGTCGAGGCCGCCGACGTCGTCGATACCGACATGCAGTACCTGTACAGCGACGGGGAATACTGGCATTTCATGAACCCGGAGAGCTTCGAGCAGGTGCAGGCCGACCAGGCCGGCATGGGCGGCGCCGAGAAGTGGCTCAAGGGCGAGGAGACCTGCGTGGTCACGCTCTGGAACGGCACCCCGATCATGGTGACCCCGCCGAACTTCGTCGAACTCAAGATCACCGAGACCGACCCCGGCGTGCGCGGCGACACCTCCGGCGGCGGCGGCAAGCCGGCCACCCTGGAGACCGGCGCCGTGGTCCGCGTGCCGCTGTTCGTGGGCCAGGAGGAAGTGATCAAGGTCGACACGCGTTCGGGCGAGTACGTCAGCCGCGTCAAGTAAGCCCCCGGCGGCGCGCATGCGCCGCCTGCAGCGCCCCGCGCCGACGGCGCTGGTGCGCTGGCCAGCGCCGGCAATCCTGCCGGCGTGCGGGCTGGCTGGCCTTGGGGCTAGGCAGGGCGCCCGCGATCGGATCGCACGCGAGGCGCATGGTCGCCATCGCACCGTCAACGCGCCGTCCGATTCGACCTGTCAGAATGTGGGCATGACGCAAACGCTCCCGCCCCAGACCTGCGACCTGTTGATCGAAGCCGGCTACGTCGTTCCCGTCGAGCCGCATGGCCTCGTCCTCGAGGACCACGCCGTCGCCGTGCGCGACGGCCGGATCCTCGCCGTGCTGCCGACCGCCGAGGTGCGCGGCCGCTTCGAGGCCCGCGAGACCGTCTCGCGTCCGGACGGCGCGCTGATCCCCGGCCTGGTCAACGCGCATACGCACAATCCGATGACCCTGCTGCGCGGGATCGCCGACGACCTGCCGCTCAAGGTCTGGCTGCAGAAGCACATCTGGCCGATCGAAGGCGCGGTGATGAGCCCGGCGTTCGTCGAGGACGGCGTGACCCTGGACATCGCCGAGCTGCTGCGCGGCGGCGTCACCTGCGTCAACGAGAACTACTTCTTCCCGGACGTGCAGGCCGCGACCTACCGCCGGCACGGCTTTCGCGCGCGGATCGGCCTGCCGGTGATCGATTTCCCGACCGCGTGGGCGGCCAGCGACGACGAGTATTTCGACAAGGCGGGAGCCGTCCACGACCAGTGGCGCGACGATCCGCTGGTGGCCACCGCATTCGCGCCACATGCGCCGTACACCGTGAACGACGCCAACTTCGAACGCGTGCGCATGCTCGCCGACCAGCTCGACCTGCCCGTGCACCTGCACCTGCACGAG
>JAEXTE010000140.1 GCA_023453655.1 Pseudomonadota bacterium | reverse complement strand
GGGCGCTGGTGCAGGCCCTGCAGGTAGCTGGCCAGGGCCTGGATTTCCTGGTCGGTCAGCGGCGCGGCCACCTCGGCCATGATGTCGAACAGGTGGCGGTCGCCCAGGCTGGTCTCGCCGGAACGGTATTCCTGCAGGCGGCGCTCCACATAGGCCGATTCCTGGCCGGCGACGGCCGGATAGGCCGGGCCCGGATTGCCCTGGCCGGCGGGGCCGTGGCAGGCCAGGCAGGCCGGGACGCCGCGGGCGGCGTCGCCCGTGCGGTACAGCTGCTGGCCGATCTCGTAGAACTTCATGCCGTCATAGGCGCCGCCCTCGACCAGGCCGTCGTCGGCGATGCCGGCGCCCGGGCTCTTGGTGGCGAAGAACGCGCCGAGGTCGCGCATGTCCTGCGGGCTGAGCGGGGTGGCGAACGGGATCATCGCCGCGGCCAGGCCGGTGTTGCGCTCGCCGCTCTTGAACAGCGCCAGCTGCTGCGAGATGTAGCGCTCGCTCTGGCCTGCGATGCGCGGATAAGGCAGGCCCTCGGGGGGGGTGCCGTCCAGGCCGTGGCAGGCCGCGCAGGTGCCGGCCAGGGTCGCGCCGTTCTCCGGATCGCCGGCGTGGGTCTGCTTGAGCGCGGCCAGGGCGCTGGCGTCCAGCGACGAGACCTCCACCGGCGGATTTTCCTCCAGCGGCTCGACGGTGGACTGGGCGAACGCGACGGCGCCGGCCACGAGGGCGGCGAGGCCGGCGACACCGATGGCGCGGGCGTGGCGCATTGCAAGGCTCCGAAAATCATGGATCGCGGACGGGCTGCCCCGGCCGCAAGGTCCGCGATTATCGCGGTCCGCCGCGCGGACGGTCAAACCGCCCGCCGTCCGCGACGCCCCCGGGCGGTGCCCGTGAGAAGCTATGCGGGCCCCGAGCCGCAGGATCCCGATGTCCAATCCGTTCGCGCGCGCCAGCTACCTGCTCGCCGCCCACACCCCCAGGCAGCTGCCGCCCGACGGCGGCGCCGAGGTCGCCTTCGCCGGCCGCTCCAACGCCGGCAAGTCCAGCGCGCTCAACGCGCTGTGCCAGCAGAACGCGCTGGCGCGGGTGTCCAAGACCCCGGGCCGGACCCAGCAGCTGGTGTATTTCGGCCTGCCGCCGCACGAGGGCAAGTACCTGGTCGACCTGCCCGGCTACGGCTACGCCAAGGTGCCGCTGGCCCTGCGCGAGCACTGGCAGGCCTTCATCGACCAGTGGTTCCAGGACCGCTTCGCCCTGCGCGGGCTGGTGGTGGTGATGGACATCCGCCATCCGCTCAAGGAATACGACCTGCAGATGCTGGGCTACGCCATGCGCCGCGGGCTGCCGGCGCATGCGCTGCTGACCAAGGCCGACAAGCTTTCGCGCGGCGCCGCCGGCAACGTGGTGCAGACGGTGCGGCGCCAGCTGGCGGCCTCCTGGGGCGACAGCGTCGGCGTGCAGGCCTTCTCGGCGGAGGCCAGGACCGGCGTCGAGGAACTGCGCCAGGTCGTGGCCGGCTGGCTGGAACTGTAGGGAGCGCACCCGGGCGTGGCCGCGCCCGGGCCGACGGCACGAGGGGCACATGCACGCGAAGATCCCGTGGGAACGGCTCGAAGGCCTGCTCGGCACCGACGAGGGGCTGAGCGAGGCCGAAGCCGGGCTGCGCCGCGCGCGCCATGGCCGCAACGACATCGTCGAGGCGGCGCCGCCGACCTGGTGGATGCTGGCGCGCGACACCCTGCGCGACCCGATGCTGTGGTTCCTGCTCGGGACCGCGGCGCTGTTCACCTGGCTGGGCGATCGCGTCGAAGCCGTGATCCTGCTGGTGGCCGTGGTGCCGCTGGTGGGCATGGACGCCTACCTGCACCGTCGGACCCAGGCCTCGACCCAGGGCCTGGCCAGCCGCTTGGCGAGCTCGGCCCGGGTGCTGCGCGACGGCGTCTGGCGCACCCTCCCCGCGGGCGAGCTGGTCCCGGGCGACCTGGTGGAGCTGGCTGCGGGCGAGGCCATTCCGGCCGACGCGCTGGTCGAGGCCGGCGACGGGATGCAGGTGGACGAGTCGATGCTGAGCGGGGAGTCGCTGCCGGTGCCCAAGCGCCCCTACCGGCGCGGCCCGGAGGGCGCGGCGCCTGCGCACTGGGTCGCCGCCGGCACGCGCCTGCTGGCCGGGACGGCCCGCCTGCGCATCGCCTGCACCGGCGCCGAGACGCTCTATGGCGAGATCGTGCGCCTGGCCGTGCAGGGCACGCAGGCGCGTACCCCGCTGCAGCAGGCGATCACGCGCCTGGTCGGGACGTTGCTGGTGGTCGCGCTTGCGATCTGCGTGCTGCTGGCGGGCATCCGCCTGGCGCAGGGACATGGCCTGGTCGATGCGCTGCTCAGCGCGGTGACCCTCGCGGTGGCGGCGCTGCCGGAGGAGTTCCCGGTGGTGTTCACCTTTTTCCTCGGCGCGGGCGTGTACCGGCTGGCACGGCGCCAGGCCCTGGTGCGGCGCGCGGTGGCCGTGGAGAACATCGGCCGCATCAGCTGCATCTGCTCGGACAAGACCGGTACCATGACCGAAGGC